>CALJLC010000524.1 GCA_937982605.1 uncultured Gemmatimonadales bacterium
GGTTCCGCAGCCCCGCGGACGCCCGCGGCTTCCTCTACCTCGCGGCGGACGGCGCCCCCCGGAGCCGCTACACCGGTGCCCGACCGGTCGGATCGCCCCAAGCGGTACGCGAGGTCCTCGACGGAGCCACGGGCCGCGTCTGGCTCGTGACGAGCGCGGAGGCCGCCCTGGCGTCGACGTTCTACCACACGCCGGAGCAGGCCGAGTGGCTCGCTTCGGTACGCCGCACGGTCGAGCCCCTCTCGGTCGGACGAGACGGCCTCACGGCGGTGTATTGCCTCAACTGCTGAGCCGCACACGCCCCCGGGCGGGCCCGATTGCCCCATCCGCCCGCCCCCGTTACTTCATTCGCCTCCGTGCGCCCGGCCCGAACGCCCTGCCCGGCCGCACCCACGACGACTGCCACCGAGAGCTCGGAGAAAGGCGCACGACATGACGATCAAGAGACGGGACTTCCTGAAGAAGGCCGGCACCGGCGCCGCGGGAGCGGCCGCGCTCGGTGCGTGCGGGGGCGGTGGCGAGCCGGCGGCGGCCGGAGGGCAGGACGGCGGCGTCAGCGGGCCCCGGGTGAACTGGCGGCTCGCCACGAGCTTCCCGCCCTCTCTCGATCTCCTGCACGGCGCCGGGGTCCGGGTGGCCGAGCGGGTCTCGGCGCTGACGGGGGGCAACTTCACGATGCGCGTCTACGCCGCCGGCGAGATCGTTCCCGGGCTGCAGGTGATGGACGCGGTGATGCAGGGCACCGTGCAGTGCGGCGTCTCTCCGGGCTACTACTACATCGGCAAGAACCCCGCCCTCGCCTTCGACACGGCGATCCCCTTCGGCCTGAGCACGCGCCAGCAGTACGCGTGGATGATGCACGGCGGCGGCCTCGACCTGCTCAACGACATCTACGCCGACTTCGGCATCATCTCCTTCCCCTGCAACTCGACCGGCGGCCAGATGGGCGGCTGGTTCCGCGAACCGGTCAACAGCCTGTCCGAGCTGGCGGGTCTCCGCTTCCGGATCCCGGGCATCGGCGGCGAGATCATGGCTCGCCTCGGCGTGACCGTGCAGAACCTGCAGGCTTCCGAGATCTACCCGGCGCTCGAGCGGGGCGCCATCGACGCCACCGAGTGGGTCGGTCCTTACGACGACGAGAAGCTCGGCTTCTACCAGGTGGCCAAGAACTACTACTACCCGGGGTGGTGGGAGCCGGGCGTGACGATGGGCCTCCTCATCAGCATGAACGCGTACAACGAGCTCCCCACCGCGTATCAGGAGGTCCTCCAGTCCGTGTGCGGCGAGACCTTCGCCGACCGGCTGGCCGCCTACGACAACGCCAACCCGCTCGCGCTCCAGCGCCTCGTGGAGAACCACGGCGTCACCGTCCGCGAGTACCCCGCCGACATCATGGACGCGGCGTGGCGCGAGTCGAACGCGTACCTGGAGGAGCAGGCCGCGGCCGACGCGACCTTCCGCCGGGTCTACGAGTCGTACCGGACCTTCCGCGACGCCCAGTGGCACTACGCCGCGGGCAACGAGCTCTACTACCAGAACTCGGCGTTCCGCCGGGTCTGACCCGGCCCGCCGGCGGCTCGGCCGCCGCGGTCGAGCAGCGGAGACCCGCTCCCCGATCGGGGGGCGGGTCTCTTGCGTCCGGGTGCCCGACCCCACGGTCGGGTTCCACGACGCCGGACGAGCCTCAGCGCTTGCGCAGGAGCGTCAGACCGTCGCCGATCGGCACGAGGCTGAGGGAGACGCGACCGTCGTCGATGACGGTGGCGTTGAAGCCGCGGATCGCCTTCGTCGCCTCGTCGTGGACGGACGGGTCCGCCACCTTGCCGTCCCAGAGGGTGTTGTCCACGGCGATGACCCCGCCCCGCCGGACGAGCTTCAGAGCCCGCTCGTAGTACGCCTCCATGTTGCGCTTGTCGGCGTCGATGAACACGAAGTCGAAGTCGTCCGCCCCGCCCTCGGCCAGGAGCCCGTCCAGCGAATCGACGGCCGGGCCCGCCACGAACTCGATCTTGTGCCCCACGCCGGCCTCCGCCCAGTAGCGCTTGCCGAACGACGGCCACTCCTCGTCGATGTCGAGCGCGAACAGCTTCCCGTCTTCGGTGAGCCCCTGGGCGATGCAGAGCGCGCTGTAGCCGGTGAACGTCCCGATCTCGATGGCCCGACGCGCCCCCATGGCGCCCACGAAGAGCGTCATGAACTGCCCCTGCTCGGGGCTGATCTGCATGTTGGCGCCTTCGAGCTTCCCCGTCTCCTCGCGGAGCCGTCGGAGCACGTCGCTCTCCCGGAGCGACATCTCGAGGTAGTAGTCGTAGAGCGGCCCGGTCAGGGGCGTGGTGTGACGACTCATGGGGTCTCCGTTTCGAGGATCCGCCAGCAGTAGAACGCGGCCGCGCTCCGCCAGGGCCGATACGGCTCGCCGAGGGGCTCGAGCGCCTTCGCGGACGGCGGGGTCTCGAGCCCGTGCGCCCGCGCGTACCCCTGACGGACGCCGAGGTCTCCCACGGGCCACACGTCGGGTCGATGCATCCGGAACATGAGGTACATCTGGGCGGTCCACTCACCGATGCCGCGCACGCGCGTCAGTCGCGCCACGACCTCGTCGTCCGGCTGCTCCTCGAGATCGTGCACCTCGACCTCGCCGGAATCGATCTTCGATGCCAGGTCCCGGATCGCGGCGAGCTTGTTTCGGGACAGCCCCGCGCCGCGGAGCGTCGACTCCCTGGCCTTCAGCACCCGCCCGGGGGAGACGTCACCGGCGAGCGCGTCGACGACGCGCCCGTGAATCGTGGCCGCCGCCTTGCCCGCGAGCTGCTGGTAGCAGATGGCGCGCGTCAGGTACGCGAACGGCGATCCGACCTCCGCGGTGTCCACGAGCCGGATCGTGCCGATCTTGCGCACCCACGGCCCCAGGACGGGGTCACGTCCGAGCTTCCGACGCCCGCCCGTCCAGGCGGTGACGAGGCGGGGCTCGGGTGGGACGGCGGCCATGAGACGCTGGGTGGAGGTTCGGGGCCGAACACGTTACCTCCGTGCGCGCGGTCGATCCACCGGTCCGGCCGCGGCTTTCCGGGGGATTCGGTCGCCCTACTCCGCGCGCAGCGTCTGTGCGGGGTCCATGCGGGTGGCGCGACGGGCGGGGATGAGGTTGGCGGCGAGGGCAACGACGGCGAGCACGGCGGGAACGCCGACGAAGGTGATCGGGTCCGTCGGACTGATTCCGACCACGATACCGGCCAGGACGCGGCTGAGCCCCAGGGCGGCCGCCAGGCCGATCACGATTCCGAGCGCGAGGATCCTGGCTCCCTGGGCGACGACCATCCAGCGCACGCTCCCGGCTTCGGCTCCCAGCGCCATGCGGAGCCCGATCTCGTTCTTCCGCTGCGACACCGAGTACGCCATCACGCCGTAGATGCCCACCGACGCCATGATCAGCGCGAAGACCGCGAAGGTCACGAAGAGCGTGAGCAGCGCGTAGTTGCTCGCCCGGCGCTCGTACTGGGCCCGCCCAAGCGTCCGGATGGCGCCGACCGGCTGGTCGGCGTCGACGCGCCAGACGGCCTCGCGCACCGCCCCGGCCACGAGGGCGACGTCCGCCGTCGAGCGGGACACGACGTACATGCCCCCGAGGGCGTTCTGGGCATGGGGCACGTAGACGTTCTGGGACGGGAGATCGGTATCACTCGAGGTCCGGACGTCGCCGACGACACCCACGACCTCGTGCCACTCCTCCGAGCCCGCCACGCGGAAGCGCCGCCCCACGGCGTCGTCCTCACCCCAGTAGCGATCGGCGACCGTCCGGCTGACGACCGCCACGGGGAGGGACGGTCCGTCGTCCGAGCGCGAGAAGCCGCGGCCCCGCTGCACCTCCAGGCCGAGCACGTCGAAGTACTCCGGCGAGACGGTGTTCACGAGCACCGACGGCGCCGCGCGGTCGGCGGCCTGCTCGTACCCCTCGATCTCGATCGAGCGCAGTGCGCCGAAGTCCGCACCGGGGAGCGCGCTGATCAGGGCGCTCGCACCGAAGCCCGGTACGGCGGCCAGCTCCTCCCGAACGCTCTCGAAGAACCGACGGCGGGCCTCGTCCTCCTCGTAGCCCGACTCGGGCAGGTCGATACGGACCGTGAGCACACCGACCGGATCGAAGCCCATGGGGGCCGCGTCCATGTAGTAGATGGTCCGGGTGAGCAGGGTCGCCACGACCATGAGCGCGAGCGCGAGTGACACCTGCGCCGCCACCAGCCCGGAGCGCATCCGCCGCCCGGATCGCCCCCCGTCCGTGGAGCCGCGGTCGCGCAGCGCCGATGACGCGCTCAGCCCGGACGTGCGGAGCGCCGGGACGAGGCCGAAGACGAGCGGGGCCACCAGCGACACGGCCAGCGTGAAGCCCAGCACGCGGGCGTCCATCTCCGCCATGATGAACGCCACCTCCATGCCCGCCGAGATCCAGATGAGGATCCGGTTCAGCGCGATCGCGATGAGGAGCCCGAGCGCCGCGGAGGTGAGCGAGATGAGGAGGCTCTCGGTGAGGAGCTGTCGAATCATGCGGCGACGGCCCGCGCCGAGCGCCGCCCGCACCGCGAACTCCCTCCCGCGCGCGGTGGCTCGGGCCAGAAGCATGTTCGCCACGTTGGCGCACGCGATCAGGATGACCATGCCGACGGTGAGCTGCAGCAGGAGCAGGATCGTCCGCCCGTCGTCGCTCATCATCGACTCCATGACGGGCGCGGACCACAGACCCCACCCCCGGTTCTGCTCCGGATGCTCGACCGCCAGCGCCTCGCCGATCGCGCGGATCTCGTCCTCCGCCATCTCCTGAGACACCCCCGGAGCGAGTCGACCCGAGACGAAGAGGTACCGGGACGCGCGCTCCTCGGAGACGTTCTCGAGGAGGAGAGGCGCCAGGACCTGCGCCGAGGCGAAGCTCGCGAACTCGAGCTGCGGCCCGGTCACGCCGACCACCGTGTGCTCCCTGCCGTCGAGCCGCAGCGTCTCGCCGACGACGTCGGGGCTCCCGCCGAAGCGGTCCTGCCAGTACCCGTGCGTGAGCATGACCACGCGCTCCGCGCCCTCCCGGTCCTCACCCTCGACGAATCCGCGCCCGAGGACGACGGGGAGTCGCCAGGTGCTCACGAGACTCGCCGTGACCGCAAGGCCCTCCACCCGCTCAGGCTGCCCCCGGCCGGTCAGGACGTAGCGCCGCTCCGTGAGCGCGGCCATCGAGCCGAAGCTCCGCTGGCGCTCGACGAGGTCCATGTAGTCGGCCGGAGACACGCTCCCCTGGTCGATGCCCAGCTCGGCGTTCACACCGCGCACGAGCGCGACCTCGTCGGAGTCCGACATCGGGAGCTCCGCGAAGACGATCGCGTTGACGATCGAGAAGATCGACGTGTTCACGCCGATGGCGAGCGCGAGCGTCACGGTCGAGACGACGGCGAATCCCGGGCTCTTGGCGAGCGAGCGAAGAGCGAAGCGGAGGTCCTGTACGAGGCTGGCCATGGTGTCTTCCCGGGACGACGAGGCGTCCCGTCTGAGTCGGATTCCGAGTCGGAGCGCTCCGGGCAGGGAGCGGATCGCCTGGCGCCGGTACCAGCGACGGGCACCCGCGGGGTCGCGCACCGCCCGTCGGGCGAAGCCCTCGGCGAGGTCGCCCAGATGCTCGTCGCGGTACTGCCACGGGAGCGCGGCACCGAGCAGCCGCTCGGCCCAGCGCGGCGGTCGCGGGCCGTCGGGGGTGCGATCACGCCGTCCCGTCCCGCCGTGCCGAGGGCGCCGAGCGCTCACGCGGATCCGTCCCCGGGCAGCTCCAGACCGTCCCACAGCGCCTCGATCGCGCTGCGCGCACGGGTCAATGCGAAGGCACCCGCCGGCTCGATCCGGAAGAAGCGCTTCGCGCGGCCACCGCGCTCGGGTGTGGGCTCCCCGATCTGCGACGAGACGTAGCCCTGACGCTGGAGGCGGTCGAGCGCCGAGTACACCGAGCCCACGGCCACGTCGGCGCCGGTCCGCTCGACGATCTCGTCGAGGATCGCCATGCCGTACGCTCCGTCGCCCAGGCGGGCCACGGCGAGCATGACCATCTGCTCGAACTCGCCCAGATACTCCCCTCTCGGCATTTTCTTCCACGAGTGCGAGGAATTGCCGAGTCCCCTACGCGGGAGTCGCGCAGGGGGTTTCAGGGGGCGCGCGTCAGCCTGCCGAGGGCACCGCGATCCAGATGAGCACGGCCAGCACCACGAGCTGGATCCCGATGAACGGGATCACACCCCTGTAGATCGACGTGGTGGGGATCTTCTGCGGCGTGACGCCCCTCAGGTAGAAGAGGCTGAAGCCGAACGGCGGCGTCAGGAACGACGTCTGCAGGTTCACCGCCAGCACGATGCCCAGCCACGTCAGGTCCACGCCGAGGATCTGCGCGGCCGGAACGATGAGCGGGACGATGATGAAGGCGATCTCGAAGAAGTCGATGAAGAACCCGAGGATGAACACCACGAGGTTCACGACCAGGAGGAAGCCGAGCGCGCCGCCGGGAATGCCGGTCAGCATCGTCTCGATCCAGATGTCGCCGTCGAAGCCGCGGAAGACGAGAGCGAAGGCGGTCGAGCCGATGAGGAGGAAGACGACCATGATCGTCAGCCTGCTCGTCTCCTCCATCGCGTCCCGCAGCGCCGGGTACGACAGCGAGCGGTTCATCGCGGCGAGCGCCATCGCGCCCATCGATCCCAGCGCGCCCGCCTCGGTGGGCGTCGCGACGCCGGCGAAGATGCTTCCGAGCACGACGACGATCAGCGTCAGCGGAGGCAGGAGCGAGAGCACCACCCGACGGACGAGCTCGAAACCGGTGACCCGCATCTCCTCGGGCAGCGCGGGCGCCACCTCCTTCTTCACGAAGGCGAGGATCATCACGTAGACGGCGTACGCACCGGTGAGCGCGAGGCCGGGCAACAGCGCGGCGCGGAAGAGGTCCCCGACGCTGACGCCCATCTGGTCGCCCAGCACGATGAGGACGATCGAGGGAGGGATGATCTGACCCAGCGTGCCCGAGGCGGAGATCACCCCGAGGCTCACCTCGGGCTTGTACCCGTTGCGGAGCATGACCGGGAGCGAAATCAGCCCCATGGCCGTCACGCTCGCCCCGACGACGCCCGTGGCCGCCGCCAGCAGGGCGCCGACGAAGATGACGCCGATGGCGAGTCCGCCCCGGAATCGTCCGAAGAGGACGCCGATCGTCTCCAGGAGCTGCTCGGCCAGCTTCGACTTCTCGAGCACGGTGCCCATGAAGATGAAGAACGGCACCGCCAGCAGCGTGAAGTTCGACATCGTGCCGAAGGTGCGCTCCGGCATCGCGAAGAGCAGCGGCATGTCGAACGCGCCGAAGGCCGATCCCAGGAGCGCGAAGATGAGCGCGGTGCCGCCGAGCGCGAACGCCACCGGATACCCGGTGAAGATCATGGCGAGCACCGCGATGAACATCGCGGGGCCCCAGAGGCTCATAGGTGCACCTCCGGCTCACC
>CALJLC010000525.1 GCA_937982605.1 uncultured Gemmatimonadales bacterium
CGGCCTCGGCCCGGTGACCGTGCCGGACTACCTCGACCGGAGCGAGATGCTCGACGTCGTGGGACCGTACGAGCTCCGCTACTCGTCGCAGAACCGGTGGATCGAGCCGCTCGGGGAGCAGATCCGGCGCACGCTTGCGGACAACCTGCGGACGATGCTTCGACCCGACGCGATCGTCGAGTACCCCTGGTACGCCACCGACCCGGTGACGCTCGAGGTCGGCGTGGCCTTCTCCGCGATCCGCCTCGACGAGGGGGGCGTCTGGCGGGGGAGTGCGACCTGGGTCCTGCGGGACGCCGCGACCGCGCGGGCGCTCGAGCGGTCCGACCACGTGTTCGAGCTCGGACGTGGTGCGGTGCCTCCGGAGGACATCGCCCGACGCCTGAGCGAGGAGATGGCCGGGCTCGCGGACGAGATCGCCGCCGGAGTACGCCGGCACCATTCAGCCAATCAGGAGCGATGATGAGCGACGCGTTCTACGTGGCCCGTGCCGAAGTCACCAAGCACGACGGTCTGCACCGGCGTGCCACGCTGGAGGACGGCACCACGCTGGACTTCGGCGTCCACGGCCCGGTCAAGGCGCACTACGGCCTCGATTCGCAGCCGAACCTGCCGTTGCCGGTCGACTACCTCGTGGCCGCAGCCGCCGGCTGACTACTCGGTACCCTCAACGGCGCACTGGAGGTGCGCGGGATCAAGGTCGCCGACGGGGACATCCGTTGCACGGCCGAGGGCACCAACGAGATCGTCGACCGGATCATCGTGCTGACGAGGATCCACGTCCACTACACGATCCGGCTGCCCGAGGGCGCCGACCGGGAGGCCGTCGACCGGGCGCTCGCGTCGCACGTGGGCAAGTGCCCGACGGCCCAGTCGATCGTGGAGTGCGTCTCGATCGACTGGACCGCCGAGGTGGTCGAGGCGTAGCGGCGCGTCAGGCCTGCCGGCGAGGCCCGTTCACCACCGCGTCGCGGACCGCCTCGACGATCAGGTCGACCTCTTCCGAGGTGACATTGAAGTGCGGCGTGAAGCGGAGCGAGTTCTCGCCACCGTGGATCACGCCGATGCCCTTGAGCCGCATGTACTCCTCGGCGCTCCCCGTGCCGTACGCCTTGTACGACGGATCGAGCTCGCACGAGAAGAGGAGCCCGGTCCCGACGACCTTGGTGATCTTGCCGTCGAGCTCCTCGGAGAGGGCCTCCAGCTTCTCGACGAACTCCTTGCCGCGCTCCACGATGTTGCGCCGCACCTCCGGCGTGACCATCCGGAGCACCGCGGTGCCGATGTCCATGGCGCGCGGGTTCGCGGTCATCGTGTTGCCGTAGATGCCCTTGCGGTACAGCTCCGCGGCCCGCGGCGTCATCGCGAGGATCGACAGCGGGTACTGCCCCGCGTTGAGCGCCTTGGAGTACGCCTCCATGTCGGGCGCCTCGAGATCCTGGAAGCCGGGGGAGTCGACGACGGAGAGGTAGCCGGTCGTCCGCAGCCCGGACTGGATCGAGTCGACGAGGAGGAGCGAGCCGTGCTCCCTGGTGAGGCGGCGCGCGGCCGCGTAGAACTCCGGCGTGATCGCGGCGCCCGGGTTGCCCTCGCCCATGACCGGCTCCATGAAGAAGGCCTCGATGAACCAGCCCTCTTCGTCCGCCCTGCGGAACATCTCCTCCAGCCCGGGCACGTCGTTCGGCTTCACCGTGAGGAGGTGCTCGTTCCTGAAGGTGGCCAGGTGCGCGCGGTAGCCCCGCCCCGACGAGTCGGAGAACATGGCGGGCCGTCCGGTGCGTCCGTGGAAGCCTCCCGCCAGCGACATCTTCCGGATCGTTCGGCCGGCGTAGCGGCCTCCTTCGTCGGTGAGCGCCTTCGCGTTCACGTCGGAGATCCGGGTGGCGACGGACACGGACTCGGAGCCCGAGTTCATGGCGAGGAAGTGCGAGAAGGGACAGCCGCCCTCGCGCGTCTGCCCGATCTCCGCCTCCAGCGCCTCGGCCAGCCGGAGCTGCGAGATGTTCGGCGTCATGACGTTCGCCATGACCTGCGGCTTCGTCATGGCGTCCATGATCGGCCGGGGCAGGTGCCCGAAGCCGAGCATCCCGTACCCGCCGTTGTCGTGCACGACCGCCCCCTTGGTCGTCACGATCCAGGGTCCGCGGGCGGACATGGCCACGTACGGATTGACGGTGTCGTCCGCGTAGAAGTTCACCAGGTGCTTCTCGATCTCGCCGATCTGCTCGACTTCGCCGAGCGCCATCAGCTCCGGGTATTCCCGGCTCAGGGCCTCGAACTCTTCCGTGGCCGCGTCGACCGCTTCCTTGAGGCTCGGGTCTCGGGAGACGAACTGACAGACGGTGTTGTCGTCGAGGCCGACCGTGCGTCGCTCGCCCGCCTTGTCGCGGATCGCTTTCAGCTGCTCCAGGACACCTGCCATGGAATCGACCTCCGGGAGGAGTTCGGGGACGGCACCTCCGACGCGCGGCGTCGGTGCCGGAATTCGAGGACCCGCAATCTTGCGACAAGGGCCACGCCTCGGGAGGGGGGTCGACCTCCGGCCCTCATGATTCCGAACCGTATTATTCGGTTGCGAATATTTCGATGACGTAGTAGAATCCACGCCCACCTCGACATCCCGTCATGCCACAGCCGCTTCGCATCGTCTCCCCGGTCCACAAGGCCACCCGTCAGCTCGGCGAGTACATGCTGGAGGCGTCCCGCGCCCTCGGTGTGGAGCCGAACGAGGGGCACCTGCTCTCGTACACGACGCTGTACGGTCCCTGTCCGGTCTCTGAGCTCGCGCGGGTGTTCGGCTACGCGCCCTCCACGGTGACCGGGATCCTCGATCGTCTGGAGAGCGCCGGCATGCTCGTGCGCGAACCGAACGCATCGGACCGCCGCTCCTTCCTCGTCCGGGTCACGCCCGAGGGCGACACCGTGGCCACCCGGCTGCGGCAGCGCCTGGAGGAGCTGGAACGGGAGATCGTAGAGCGCGTCGGCGACGAGGGCATGGCGGGGTTCGAGGCCGTGATGGCCGCACTGGGCGACATCACGCAGATCGACCTACGGGCGGATGCCAGGGAGGAAGGATGAAGGCGAAGGACGCAATCAAGGCGCAGTTCGGGCTCTTCTACCGCACGGCGAAAGGCAACCTCGACGGGGTCACGGCGGAGCACGCCGTGAGCCAGCCGGAGCGCGGCGGAAACTGCACGAACTGGATCGTGGGGCACATCGTCCGCGCGCAGAACGGGGTCATGGGCCTGCTGGACGAGGCCCCGGTCTGGGAGTCGGAGCAACTGGAGCGCGCCCACGACACGCCGATCACGTCGGCGGACGAGGCGATCGACTGGGAGACGATGGTCGGCAAGCTCCTCGGCTCCGAGGCGCGGCTCATGTCCGCCTTCGACGCGCTGGACGACGAGCGCCTCGACGACGGCGGATTCACCGACCCGTTCGGCAACGAGGTCACGCGCGGTGAGTTCCTGAACCTGCTCGCGTTCCACCAGACGTATCACGCCGGACAGATCGGGCTGTCCCGGCGTGTCGCGGGGCGGCCGGGGGTCATAGGGGCGCAGAAGCCGGAGGCAGCGTAGTTCGACCACGACAGACGGAGGAGACGACGATGGGTGCGATGGAAATCGGAACGAAGCTCGTGGAGCTGTGCCGCGAGGGCCGCAACCTCGAGGCGATCGCGGATCTCTACGCGGACGACGTGGTGAGCATCGAGGCGATGGCGCCGCCGGAAGGCGGTGATCGGAAGATGCAGGGCATCGACGCGATCCGCGGGAAGAACGAGTGGTGGGCCGAGAACCACGAGGTGCACGACGCTTCGGTGGCCGGACCGTTCCCGCACGGCGACGACCGCTTCGCGGTGCACTTCAAGTTCGACGTGACGAGCAAGCCGATGGGCGGCCAGCGCTTCCAGATGGAAGAGGTGGCGCTCTACACGGTCGAGGACGGCAAGATCGCGAGAGAAGAGTTCTTCTACTCGATGTAGCGATCGTCCACGACCGAGCTCGGCCGGTCACCGCGGCCGGGGGCGGTTCCGCCCCCGGCCGTCAGCCGAGCGTTTTCGGTCCGGCGCGAGCGGGCAACCGAGGGTCGCCCGGAAGGCCACCTCGCCGTGACGCGCGGAGTCGCC
>CALJLC010000526.1 GCA_937982605.1 uncultured Gemmatimonadales bacterium
TGCACTGCTCGGGGTCGAGGCCTGCCGTCACGCTGCTCCCTCGTTCTCGGCCGCGGTGGAAGTGGTGCCGGGCGACGTAGTCCCGACTTCCTCTCCCGAGGTCGGCGGCGCCACGCGGATCCACTCCGCCTGCTCCCGGCGCAGCGCGATGATCGCGTCCCTGATGCGATACGCCACGGGGTCGCCCACCGCGCTCCTGAAGACCGCTTTGACCCGGGTCCCGCGCACGACGCCGAGGTCGAGGAGCCGACGCCGCTGCGACCCGCGGCACGCCGGCGAGAGTCCCACGACCGTCGCGCTCTCGCCGGGCTTCAGCGCGGCAAGCGTGCGCACCGGCTCGTCGGCGCCGTGCCCGTCCGTCACCTCGCGAACCGTGACGTTGCGCGCCAGCACGGGGTCGAGCGCCCAGTCGCGGCCGCCGCCGTGGATCTCCACACCCCGCTCGGTGCGCCCGAGCACGTCGAAGCGGGCGCCGAGGTCGATGCCGTCGTCGCGCAGCGCGTCGTAGATCTCGCGGGGCTCGTCCTCGAGGTGGACCACCTCCACCGTCGAGCCGGGCCGCGCCCCGGCGAGCGAGAGGCTGCGCGCGGCAGGGAGCTCGCCGCCCGCGGTCGGGATCGGGTCGCCGTGCGGATCCCACGCCGGGTGTCCGAGGCGCGCCGCCAGCTCGTCGACCTCCGACTCCGAGAGCGCATGCTCCATCCGCTCGGCCTGCTGGTGCCACTCCCCCGCCGGCACGCCGGTGCGGTCGGCCAGGTAGCGCTCCCACAGCCGGTGGGTGCGCACGAGCCGCAGCGCCGATCTCCGGCCCTCGTCGGTGAGTCGGGGCCCCTCCTCCTCCATGTGCACGAGCCGCGACGTCTCGAGCTGGCTGAGCAGCCGGGCGGCGCGCGCCACCGAGACCTCCAGTCGCCCGGCGAGGCTCTCGAGCGTCGTCTCCCCGCCCATGCGCTCGCGCATGTAGACGTGCTTGAGCGCGTCCTCGAGGAGAACCCGCTCGCTGAGGTCCGACATCCGGCGCAGCCGCGGGACGACGCCGAGCCGCGGCCAGAAGACGGCGGCCGCGACGACGACGAGCGCCCCGAAGGCGGCGAGTGCGATGAGGGGGTCGACCATGGGTCCGCGCACGAAGGAGTTTTAGCTTTGCCTAAAAATTACCCACGGCGCGATCGGATTCAAGGGTCCCGGTTGCTGACCCGGCGCGCCGGCGCGACTCTCGGCGCATGCCCCTGCTCGTCCTGCTGGCCCTGGCGGTCGCCATGCGTGCCGCGGCCGCCCCGGCCGTGCTCGCCCAGATCCCCGACGTCTCCCCGCAGTGCGCCGACCGGCCCGCCGCCACCGGGGCGTCGCCATTCTCGGCCGAGCCGCCCGCGCCCGAGCGGCGCGGGTCGACCCGGGCCCGCCCGGCTTCGGACCTGTCCTGCATCGACCTGTACGCGACCACGCGGGGGGGCGACGCCGTGGGCGTGGTCGAGCTGCGGCGCCCCTGGTCGCCCTTCGGCGTGACGGTGACGCCGGAGGGCCGGCACCGACACGACCTCGTCGCCTGGATCGACGGGCTGCCCGACCCGTCGTCGCTCGGACCGTACACGGCGTACGTCGCGTGGGCGACGCCGCTGGCGCTCGACCCGGTCGTGCGGCTGGGCGAAGTGGTGAACGGACGCAACGAGCTCGGTGAGGTCTCCTTCAACAAGTACCTCGTCTGGGTCTCCGCCGAGCGGAGCGCCGACGCCGTCGAGCGCGAGGGCCCGCTCGTCGTCCGGGGTCGCTCCCCCTCGGCGCGGATGGAGGCGCACGACCTCCTGGCCTTCGCGCCCTCCGCCGAGGAGGGGCCGCTGATGCCGCCGATGCCGGACGGAGCGGCGCCCGCCGGTGCGGGGCACGCCGGGCACGAGGTCGGGAGCGACGTCGGCTGGTCGATGCCACCGATGTACGAGGGCGTGCCGATGCTGCCCGGCGTCATGGGCTCGCGTCCGCGCGTGGCCCCCCTGCGCCCGATGCCCGATGTCGACCCCGCCGCCCTGCCCGACGCCCGCGCGCGCGAAGTCGTCACGCTCCCCGACGGCGGCACGCTCGATCTGACGGCCGGCTTCGTGCTCAAGCAGGTGGGAGACCGCACCCTGGTCATGATGGGCTTCAACGAGCAGGTCCCCGGCCCGCTCCTGCACGTGCGCGAAGCCTCGACGATCACGGTCAACTTCACCAACGACACGCCGCTGCCGACCGCGGTCCACTGGCACGGGCTGCGCCTGGACAACCGATACGACGGGGTTCCGGGCGTGACCCAGGACCCGGTGCTTCCCGGGGAGCGCTTCCAGTACCGCATCCGCTTCCCCGACCCCGGGCTCTACTGGTACCACCCGCACCACCGTGAGGACGTGGCCCAGGAGCTGGGGCTCGCCGGCAACATGCTCGTCGACCCCCTGGCCGAGGGCTACTACAACGACGTCGACCGGGAGGAGGTGGTCATGCTCGACGACCTGCTCCTGGGCGACGACGACGTCGTGCCCTTCGGGGCCGAGTCGGCCAACTACATGCTCATGGGACGCTTCGGAAACGTCTTCCTGACGAACGGCGAGCCCGAATACGGACTCGACGTGGAAGCCGGTGACGTCGTGCGCTTCCACCTGACGAACGTCTCCAACACCCGCACCTTCAACCTCTCCTTCCGATCCACGGACCGGCCCGGGCTCCCGCCGCTGCCGATCAAGGCGATCGCGTCCGACGTGAGCCGCTTCGAGCGCGAAGCGATGGTGCAGAGCGTGGCGATGGCCCCGGCGGAGCGGTACGTCGTCGAGGTCCTCTTCCCGGAGGCGGGCGCCTGGGCGCTCGTGAATCAGGTGCAGGGCATCAACCACCGGCAGGGTCTCTTCCTGGAGGAGACGGCGGTGCTCGGCCGGGTCGCGGTGTCGGGGGCCGGAGTCGATGCCCCGGCGCCCCCGGAGCCCGAAGCGGAGGCTGCGGCCCCGGCACCGCCGGAGGCCGCCGATCACGCGCACGCCTTCTCCGCGCTGCGCACCCACGACGAGGTCGTCGCGGACATCGACCGGTACCGGCACCTCTTCGACGTGCCGCCCGACCACGAGCTCGTCATGACGCTCGCGGTGGACGACCTGCCGATGGCGATCGAGCAGTCGATGAGCCTCGACTGGGTCTACTTCAATCCGGTGGAATGGACGGGCACGATGCCGGTCATGAACTGGGCCACCAGCGGCAGGGAGGTCCGGTGGATCCTGCGCGACCCGGGCACGGGTGCCGAGAACGACTCGATCGGCTGGCGCTTCCGGGTGGGCGACGTGGTCAAGGTCCGGATCACCAACGACCGCGCCGCCTTCCACGCCATGCAGCACCCGCTGCACATCCACGGCCAGCGCTTCCTGGTGCTGGAGCAGAACGGGATCCCGAACGAGAACATGGTCTGGAAGGACACCGTGCTGTTGCCGACCGGTTCGACGACCGACATCCTCCTCGAGCTTTCGAACCCGGG
>CALJLC010000527.1 GCA_937982605.1 uncultured Gemmatimonadales bacterium
GGCGACGTGGAGGGGTCGGTGAAGAGGAGGTGCATCCCGAGGAAGACCGCGATCGGGATGTAGGCGTCATAGAAGTAGTACGTGCCGGTGGCGGCGAAGTAGAGCAGACCGAAGCCGTACGCGCTGACCACCGCGGCCCACGTCATCGTGGCCACGCCGAAGAGGATCTGGCCCGGGAGCGACGCCAGGAAGATGACCAGGAAGATGTGGGGCGGGTTGTACTGCGTCGACGCGATCTCCGGACCCCAGGTGATGTCCGTCGTGCCGGTGGCGATGAGGAGCAGCGACGCGACGGCCAGCGGGAACGAGGACGGATTGAAGATGTGCGCCGACTTTCCGTCCTTCTGCCACCGGATCAGCTCCTTGGCCAGGAAGCCGACGGCCACCATGAGGAACTGGAAGTAGAACCAGTCGGGCTTGAACCAGAGGAAGAGGTTGATGGAGAACATGACCGGGACCGGCCCGACGCCGAAGCGGTAGGTGTCCCGTCTCGTCCACTGCAACAGCGCGTCGATGGCGAACGCGAAGAGGATCTGGCCGGCGATCATCGGCGCCCAGTCGTAGACGGCGCGCACGTACCAGCCCCACCACACCAGCACCGAGCCCTGGGCGAACATCTGGACCACATGCGGCTTGCGGAGGGCCAGCTCGATCGAGAGCGAGCGCCCCCGGAGCGCGGCGCCGACGAGGATCCACGCCGCCCACGCCATGACGACGGCGGCAGCTCCCAGGAAGCTCCGGAACACCACCGGATCGCGCCCGATCTGGGGCACGAGCGTGAGACCGAGCAGCCCGGCGGTCAGCGCGGTCGGAACGAGCGCGGCCTGCGCTATGGAGAGCCGCCGAGGTATGGGGAGACTCCTGTTCAGCCTCAGGTTCGGACGAGCAGGAAACATACGAATGCGCCCCTCCGGACGGGAGTGCTCGGGCGGCGCAGGCGGCGGTCATCGGCGCGGCCGGCCGCCACCTTGCGCGTTCCCCGAACCGCTCCCCATTTGGCCATCTCGTCTCCCCTCGCCGTCGATTCCATGCGTGCCCTACCCCGATCCCCGTTCCGCCTTCCCGCACTCCCGATGAGCCCCGCCGGAGCGGTGTCTCGGCGCACCGCCTCCGGGCCGAAGCCGCGACCCCTCGCGCTGCTCGGCGTGCTCGCCGCGCTGGCCGCGCCGCCGGGCCTCGCCGGCCAGTCCGTCGATCTGGAGACGGCGCTCTCCGGCCTCGAGTATCGCGAGATCGGTCCGGCGCTCATGGGCGGCCGGATCTCGGACCTGGCCGTCGTCGAGTCGAGGCCACAGACGTTCTTCCTGGCCACGGCCACGGGCGGCCTGTGGAAGACGGAGAACCACGGCACCTCGTGGACACCTCTCTTCGACGATCAGCCGACGAGCTCGATCGGGGACGTGACGATCGACCAGGCCAACCCCAACCTCGTCTGGGTCGGCACGGGCGAGCCGCAGAACCGGCAGTCGTCCCCCTGGGGCAACGGCGTCTACAAGTCCGTGGACGGCGGGACGACCTGGGCCCACATGGGCCTCGAGGAGACGAAGCACATCGGACGGATCCTCATCCACCCGCGCGATCCGGACGTCGTGTGGGTCGCCGCGGTCGGCGACCTCTGGGCGTCCAACCCCGAACGGGGCGTCTACAAGACGACGGACGGCGGGGAGACGTGGGACCTCGTCCTCTTCGTCGACGAGCACACCGGGGCGATCGACCTGGCGATGGACCCGGCCGATCCGAACACGATCTTCGCCGCCATGTATCAGCGCCGCCGGACCGGCTTCGGCTTCAACGGCGGGGGGCCGGGGAGCGGGCTGTACCGCACGCTCGACGGCGGGGAGAGCTGGACCGAGCTCACCGAAGGCCTGCCCTCCGGAGACAAGGGCCGCATCGGCATCGACGTCTTCCGCGGCGACGGCAACCTCGTCTACGCGCTCGTCGAGGCCGATCCGCGTCGGGCCGGTCAGGGCTTCGGCGGAGGAGGCGGCGACGACACGGGTCTCTATCGCTCGACCGACCGCGGCTCGACGTGGGAGAAGGTGTCCGACACGAATCCGCGGCCGATGTACTACTCGCACGTGCGCATCGACCCGACCAACCCGGAACGGATCTACGTACTCGGCACTCAGCTCATGATCTCGGACGACGCGGGGCGCACCTTCCGGAGCGACGGCGCGGTGCAGATCCACGTCGACCACCACGCGCTCTGGATCAACCCCGAGGACCCCGACCACCTGATCCTCGGCTCGGACGGGGGTGTCTCGGCGTCGTGGGACGCCGGCGGGCACTGGCGCATGTTCGACAACCTGGCGCTCGGCCAGTTCTACACGATCGCGCACGACATGCGCGATCCGTACTACGTCTGCGGCGGGCTGCAGGACAACGATCCGTGGTGCGGGCCGTCGAACACGCGCTCCTTCCACGGCATCCGTCACCAGGACTGGTACGAGACCGCGTACGGCGACGGCTTCTGGACCGTCGTCGACCCCACCGACTCCACGATCGTCTTCTCGGAGTCGCAGGGCGGCAACATGAACCGGTACGACCTGATCACCGGAGAGAAGACTCCGATGCGCCCCATCGAGGGGCCCCGCGCCGACGGCGACACGGCCAAGGACTACCGTTTCAACTGGAACTCTCCACTGCTCATCTCACGCCACGACCCGGCGACGATCTATCTCGGTGCCAACTTCCTGATGCGCTCTCGGGACCGCGGCATGTCATGGGAGGAGGTCGGCGGCTTCGACCTCACGAAGCAGATCGACAGAGACACGCTGGAGATCATGGGCGTGCCGGGCTCGGAGCCGATGATGTCGATCCACGACGGCATCTCGACGTACGGCAACCTCACGGCCGTGTCCGAGTCGAGGTTCGACCCGGACGTGATCTGGGCCGGCACGGACGACGGCAACGTGCAGGTGACGACGGACGGTGGCCGGAGCTGGACGAACGTCGTCGACAACATCCCCGGCCTCCCGGCCAGGACGTACGTGAGTCGCCTCACCCCCTCCGCGCACGCTCCCCAGCGCGTGTACGCCACCTTCGACGGCCACCGGAACGGCGACTACGCTGCGTACGTGTACGTCACGGAGGACGCCGGCGCGAGCTGGAGCCGCATCGACGACGGATTGCCCGACGGCTGGTCGGTGAACGTCGTCACCGAGCACCACCGCGCCGAGAACCTGCTCTTCGTGGGCAACGAGGTCGGGGTGTACGTCTCGCTCGACCGCGGCGGAAGCTGGTCGCGTCTCAAGGGCAACTTCCCCACCGTGCCCGTCGACGACATCGCGATCCATCCGCGGGAGAACGACCTGATCGTCGGCACGCACGGGCGCAGCGCGTGGATCATGGACGACATCTCGCCGCTCGAGCACCTCGCGTCGCGCCCGAACGTGATGGCGCAGGCCGCCGGGGTCTTCCCGATGAAGCGCTCGATCATGTGGGCGCAGAAGGGGGACTGGCCCTTCTACGGCGCCACGTACTCCGCGCCGAATCCGCCCCGGGCGGTACGCGTCCGCTACTGGCTGCGTGACGGCTCCGGGGGCGGGAGCATGGCGGCGGGAGGCGACGGCGAGAACGGCGACAACGGAAGCGAGGGCCGAAGCCGGGACGCCACGGTCGAGCTGGTGGTGACCGACGCGTCGGGCGCGCACGTGCGCACGCTCGAAGGGCCGGCCGAGCCGGGGATCCACGAGGTGCTCTGGGACTGGCGCTACGACCGGCCCTACGAGCCCTCCGGCGGCGGCGGCGGCGGCGGCGGTGGTGGCGGCTTCGGCGGGGGCGCCCCGCAGGGCCCGATCGTGATGCCGGGGACGTACACCGTGAGCCTCGACGCGGGCGGCCGGACCTTC
>CALJLC010000528.1 GCA_937982605.1 uncultured Gemmatimonadales bacterium
TCGTCCTCGACGACGGCAAGGTGGTCACGCTCTTCCACGACCTGACCGAAGACGCGTGGTACGTGCAGCGGGGATGAGCACGCCCGCCCCCACCATACCCTCGTCCGCTCCGGGACCGTATCGTCCCGACGCCCGTCGACCCGATCCGCGCCGCGTGAGCTCCTCCCCCACCCCCCTCATCACCCGCGTCGAGCCGCTCCGACCTCGCGGCATCAAAGTGTTGCTCCACTTCGACCTGGGTGATCCCGTCGAGATCATGCTCGAGACGCTCGAGCGGTCCCGTCTCGGTGTCGGGGACTCCCTGGGCCGGGAGCGGCGCCACAACCTCCTCAACGACGACGCCGACGTGCGGGTGCGACACGCGGCGCTGAACCTCCTCTCCTTCCGCGCCCGCACGCGCGCCGAGCTGAAGCGACGGCTCAGGCAGAAGGGCTTCCGACCGGCGCGCATCGACGTGTGCCTCGACCGCCTCCAGGCGCGCGGCTTTCTGGACGACGGCGCCGTCGCCGAGGCCTTCGTGCGCGACCGGATCCGCCACCGCCCCCGGGGACGCGCCGCCCTGACCTCGGAGCTGAGGGCCAAGGGTGTGGAGGGCCCGCTGGCGGAGCGGTCGATCGAGCGGGTCTTCGAGGAGGTCTCGGTCGACGACGTCTCGCTGGCGCGCGAGGTCGCCCAGGGGTGGGTCGACCGGCAAGGCACGTCCACCCTCGAGGCGCTGGCCGGCCGCGGCGCTCCCCCCGAGCGCGATCGCGCCCGCCGCCGGCTCGTCGGCTACCTGGGCCGGCGCGGCTTCCGGGGGGAGGCGCTGGCCGCCGGAATCGACGCCGCCGGTCGCACCGCCAACGAGCGGGCGAACGGCCCCGCCTGAGGGTGCCGTCGCGGGACGAGGGTGTCACCAGGCCAGGCGCGCCCTCATCTTCCGGGGCATGACTGCCCAGCCCGAACCCCGGAACCCCGCCCCCGCCCCCAGTCGACAGTTCGGGATCTCCTCCCGAAAGGTCGGCCTGGCGCCGGGAACCGTCGTCTACACCGGCGCGCAGCACGTCGACCGGGTTCGCATCTCCACGATCACCTACACGCCCGACGAGATCGACGAGGCGGACGACGTCGACCTCGACTCGCTCGCCCCCCCGCCCCGGGAATACCCGGGCGTGCAGTGGGTGAACGTGGTCGGCCTCCACGACACCGAGCTCATCGAGCGGCTCGGCGATCGTTTCGGCCTCCACCCGCTGCTCCTCGAGGACGTGGTCGCCATCGGGATGCGGCCCACCTTCATCGACTACGAGAAGCACGCGTTCATCTCCGTGAAGATGCTCAGCTGGTCCGAGGACGAGCGGGTGCAGGTCGAGCACATCAGCCTGGTCATGGCGTGGAACTACGTCCTGTCCTTCCAGGAGCGGCCCGGAGACGTCTTCGACAGCATCCGGGGCCGCCTCCGCAACGGCACGACCCGGATCCGCAAGCGCGACTCGGAATACCTCTGGTACGCGCTGCTCGACGCGGTGACCGACCACTACCTCTACGTGATCGAACGCCTCGCCAACCGGGTGGACCGCCTGGAAGAGCGCGTGTGGAGCCGCGACGACTCCGCCGACATCCCCGCCCAGGTCCAGGCGCTCCGTGCGGAGATGGTGGTCGTGCGTCGGGCGCTCCGCCCGCTCCGGGACGAGATCGACTCGCTGGCCAAGGAGCCTCCGGAGTGGTTCAGCGAGGACATCATGCCGTTCATCAGCGACCTGCGCACTCAGGTGCTGCTCGTCTCCGACGCGCTCGAGAACATGCGGGAATCGCTGTCGGGGGTCATGGACGCCCATCTCTCGCTCATCTCGATGCGGATGAACGAGGTGATGCAGGTCCTGACGATCATGGGCTCGATCTTCATCCCGCTGACCTTCATCGCCGGCATCTACGGGATGAACTTCGAGTTCATGCCGGAGCTCGGGCAGCCGTGGGGCTATCCCCTCGTCTGGGTCGTCATGATCGGCGTCGGGATCGGGATGCTCGCCTTCTTCCGGAAGCGCGGCTGGCTCTGACCCCGGGGAGTGCCGCGCTCCGTCTTCAGATGGCCGTCGGCTTTGGCCATCTTCCGGTGTCTCGAGCGGGAGCGCGATCATGCGGGGCACAGGCGGCATCCAGCGGACCGGACGGCGCGCCGGCGCGACTGCCGCCGTGCCCCGGGTGGCCCTGCTCCTGGCCCTGGGCGCCCTCCTCGCCCCCACGCCCGCCCACGGGCAGACCGCGCGTGAGATCCTCGACCGCGTCGACCGGCTCCTTCGGGGGGACTCGAGCCGCGGCCGGGTGACGATGGAGATCGTGACCGAGCACTGGTCGCGGTCACTCGAGATGGAGGTCTGGTCGCTCGGCACCGACCATTCGCTGGTGCGCGTCGAGTCACCGCCGCGCGAGGCCGGCACGTCGACGCTCAAGGCGGGCCAGGAGGTGTGGAACTACCTGCCGCGCGTCGACCGGACGATCAAGGTCCCACCGGCCATGATGATGGGCTCGTGGATGGGATCGCACTTCACCAACGACGACCTGGTGAAGGAGAGCAGCATCGTCGACGACTACGACTTCGAGATCGTCTTCGACGGAGAGCGCGACGGCGTCGTGATCTGGGAGTTCCGCCTCGACCCGAAGCCCGAGGCTCCGGTCGTCTGGGGCGAGGTGCGCTACGACGTACGCCAGTCCGACCTCATGCCCCTCGACGTTCGCTACTACGACGAGTCGGGCGAGCTGGTCCGGACGATGACGTTCTCGGACTACCGCGAGATGGGCGGGCGCCTCGTGCCGGCCCGCATGGACGTCGTGCCCACCGACGAGCCGAACGAGCGGACGACGCTCGTCTACCACGAGCTCGAGTTCGACGTGGGCCTCGACGCCTCCTTCTTCAGCCTGCGCAACCTCCGCGCCCGGCGGTAGACGACGTGGCCCCGTCCGGGATCTGGTGGCGGGTGGCGTGGCGGAACCTCTGGCGCAACCCGCATCGCACGTGGATCATGGCGTCCGGGCTGGCGTTCGGGTACTTCGCGTCGGTCCTTCTCGTGGGGCTCACGAGCGGGATGAACGCCGAGCTCGTGGAGAACGGCACCCGCCTGATGGTCGGCCAGGTCCAGGTGCACGCGGACGACTACCTCCCCGAGCGGAACGTCCACGCGACGATCGGAGGCCCCGACGGGACGGACGTCGACGCGCTGCTGACCGCGCTCGAGGCGGACCCGGGCGTCACCGCGGCCACCCCCCGCCTCTTCGGCGGCGGACTCCTCTCTTCGGGCCCGCTGACGAACGCCGCGCTCCTGCTCGGCGTCGATCCCCGGCGGGAGACGAGGGTGTCGACGCTGCTCTCCACGATCGTGGCGGGGCGGCTCCCGGAAGACGGCGCGTTCGAGGTCGTCGTAGGCGCCGAGATGGCCCGCCAGCTCGAGATCGACGTCGGCGACGAGGTCGTCCTGGTGGCACCGGCCGCCGACGGGTCGATGGGCAACGACCTCTACACCGTGGTCGGGGTCTTCGAGACCGGCACGCCCGGAATCGACGCCAACTACGCCATCCTCCCGCTCTCCGATCTACAGCTCCTCATGGCGATGGGGCCCGGAAGGATTCACGAGGTGGTCACGACGGTCGCCACGCCGAGCGAAGCGGTGCCGGGCGACCAGCCCCGGGCTCCGGGCCTCCCCGCCGGGCCGCCGCCGCTCGACGCCACGCCCTCGACCGCGCTGCGTCCCCAGCCCGCGGAGGCCGTCGCGCTGATGCACTCGATGAACTTCGTGATCGTCCTGATCATCTTCTCGATGGCGATCTTCGGCGTGGCCAACACGATGCTCATCGGCACCTTCGAGCGCCGACGCGAGTTCGCCGTGATCCGCGCGCTCGGCACGACCCGGAGCGGGGTGAGTCTGACGGTCGTCTACGAAGGACTCATCCTGGGCGGGATCTCGCTCCTGATCGGAGCCGTTGTGACCGGGCCGGTGATGGCGTGGTGGCATCGGTCACCCCCCGACCTGGGGCGGTGGTTCGAAGGCTTCGAGTGGACCGGCGTGCAGTGGCGGCCGATCCTGCGCGTCGAAACCTCGCTGGAGGCCCCGATCTTCGCCGCGATCGCGCTGGTGGTCACCGCCCTCCTCTCGGCGTTCTATCCGGCGTGGAAGGCGACGCGCGTGCCGCCCGCCGACGCGCTGGCCGACCGATGAGAGCTCTCGTCCTCGTCCGCCTCGCGGCTCGCAGCCTCGGCCGCAACACCCGCCGCAGCCTGCTGACCTCCGCCGCCATGGTGCTCGGCCTGGCGCTGCTCATCTTCTCGCGCGCGCTCGCCGAAGGGGGGCACGAGCAGTGGATCGAGTCGGCGGTACGCCTGGGCGTCGGGCACGTGGCGGTCCAGGCGCCGGGATATCTGGAGACCGGCCGCATCGAGCATCGCCTCGACAGCGACGCCGTCACCCGCATCCAGCAGGCGATCGCCGGCCTCCCGCCCGAGGCCGGGCTGAGGACGTGGGCCCCGCGGCTGACCGCCAACGGGCTCGCCTCCTCCGCGGCCTCGGCGATCCCGGTCCGCATCGAGGGGGTCGACCCCTCGATGGAGGCGGAATTCTCGGGCTTCGCCGACAAGCTCGTCGACGGGCGCTACCTGGAGCCGGACGACCGGCTCCACGCCTTCGTCGGCGTCGAGCTCGCCCGTCGGCTGGACCTCGAGGTCGGAAACCGCTTCGTGCTCACCGCGCAGGGCGCCTCCGGAGACGTCGAGGGTCAGCTCGTCCGCGTGGCGGGCATCTTCCGCACCGCCGTCGCCGAGCTCGACGAGGGGCTGGTGCACATCCCGATCGAAACCGCCCGCTCCTGGCTCGGCGCGCCGGGCGCCGCCACGACGGTCGCGCTGCTGCTCGACACGTCGCTCGGGACCGACCCCGCGCGGGTGGCGCTCTCGGACCGGCTCGACGACGACCCGGGCATCCGAGTGCTCGGCTGGCGCGAGACCGCCCCCGACCTGGACTCGGCGGTCCGCATCGACGACTACGGAGACTGGATCTTCCACACGATCCTCTTCGCGATCATCACGCTGGCGATCCTGAACGCCGTGCTCATGGCCGTGCTCGGCCGACGCCGGGAGTTCGGCATCCTGCAGGCGATGGGGCTCACCGGTGCGCAGACGGGCTTCGTCGTCTTCCTGGAAGGGCTCTTCCTGACCGCGGCCAGCGGGATCGTCGGCATGGCGCTCGGCTTCGTCGTCACCTGGGGCCTCTTCCGAGACGGTCTCGACTTCAGCGCCCTGATGAGCACCGACATGTCGTTCTCCGGGAGCGTCATCGATCCGGTGATCGTCCCCGAGTTCCACTTCACCCAGGTGCTCATGAGCCTGTACTCGATCCTGGTGATCGGAACGATCGCCTCGTTCTACCCCGCACTCCGGGCGGCTCGGCTCGACGCGGCCGACGCGATGAAGTTCGAGCAATGAGCGACGTGCCGGCGGTACGGACCGAGGACGTCTGGAAGATCTATCCGCAGGAGCCGGAGCCGGTGCAGGCGGTCCGTGGCGTATCGCTCACGATCGACTCGGGAGACTTCGTGGCCATGGCCGGCCCCTCGGGCTCGGGCAAGACGACGGTGCTGAACCTCATCGGCGGTCTCACGAACCCGACGCGCGG
>CALJLC010000529.1 GCA_937982605.1 uncultured Gemmatimonadales bacterium
CTACCTCGCCGCGCTGCTCTACAAGCCCGACCGCTCCCTCCCCGTCGAGCCGGTCCGCCTCAAGATCGAGGGCGGCGGCGGCGGCCGCCGCGACGGCAGCCCGGTCGGCAAGGCCGGCGGGGGCTTCGTCGAGGACACCGGCGTTGACGTGAACAAGGAGCTGGAGCGGGCCGGCCTGATCGAGCGCAGCGGGGAGGCCCAGTACCGCCCCTGCACGCTGCGCTCCGCGCCTCTGCGGGACGTCGACGCGTGGCTCGACGGCTACCGCCGCTTCTACACCGAGAGCTTCGACCGTCTGGACGACTACCTCACCCACCTCCGATCGCACCGCGAGCAGGGACAGACCGACCATGAGTGATCAGAACGTGACCACCACGGAGCACGCCTTCATCCTCACGCGCACCTTCGACGCGCCGCGCGCGCTCGTCTTCGAGGCGTACTCGAGCTGCGAGCACCTCAGGCGCTGGTGGGGGCCACGCTCCTGGCCGATGCACGAATGCACGATCGACTTCCGCGTGGGCGGCGTGTGGCACTACTGCCTGCGCGGGCCGAACCCGGAAGACGAGTCGTGGGGGCGCGCGGTCTACGACGAGATCGTCGAGCCGGAGAGGATCGTCTTCACGGACTCCTTCTCCGACGCCGATGGAAGGGCGAACACCGCGATGCCCACCACGCGTTCGACCATCGACTTCGCGGAGGAGGGTGGTCGGACGCGCCTCACGCTCCGGGCGGACTTCGCCACGTCGGAGGACCTCCGGGCGGTCATCGACATGGGCATGGAGGCCGGGATCACCGAGACGATGGACCGTCTCGAGGAGCACGTCACCCGGCCCGCGGCGTCGAGTGCATGACGTTGGCGGCGCGATGCAGCGCGACGGTGGGCCGGCGGCGACGCCCCGACGGCCCGCCTATTCGTTGAAGCCCACGGGCTCGACGCCGGCCGCCCTCCGCAGGAGGTTGACCTGTCCGATGTGGTACGACTCCGCGAAAAGAAGGCCGGCGCCAGCACCTTGCTGAGCATGAAGCCGGGCACGCCCCGGAGGTCGGAGCGCCCGTTCGGGTAGGTGTGCCCGACGTCGACGGAGAGGCTCGCCCGCGTCTGAGCTGCCAGACGCGTCTCGAGCGCGTCGGAGATCGTCTCCCATTCATCGAGGATCTCGCGGACCGGCGGATAAGCCTCGATGTCGTCCACGCCTCGCGCGGAGTCGACGAGCGGCGTGTAGTCGTGCGTGAGGGTCGGTCCCGCCATGAGGTTCGCCATCCACGCCCGCGCGTCGAGCAGGTGCAGCGCCAGGAAGGCGATGTGGTTCGATCCCGGCGCCACCCGGAAGAGCGCGGCCTCCTCCGGCAGGTCCTCGAGCGCGCGCCGGACGAGGCGCCGACCCAGCCTGGCGGCGCTCAGGAGATCGTCCCCGACAGGCATCATCGAGTGCTCCCACTTCCCGGCCGCTCGAAAGCGGCGCCTCGTCCATCGTCCGTCCCGGCGCTCAGCGGTTCGCAGGACGCTCCGAGCACCCGCGAGGAAGCGCCGCCGGCCGCCGGCACGACCGCGCGGCAGGGGATGGACGCCGCGCAGAGCTTCGCCACCGCCGGTGGGTGGGTGGCGAGGTCCTCGGTGGGGACGACGAGGGTCGGAGCCCGGATACCCGCCAGCTCCCGACCCGGGTCGTAGGGCTGGGCGCCCGAAGCGACGAAGCCACTCGTCGCTACGAGGCTCGCCGACGCGAGTCCGCCACGCAGGCACACCAGCACGCGACCCTCGCCCTGCTCGAGCGCGAAGAGGCGGACGCCGCCCCCGGTCGACCAGATGTCGCTCACGAGCCCGCGGTGGCTTCGACCTCGATCAGGAGCTCTGGCAGCGCCAGCCGGGCGACGCCCAGGAGCGTCTGTGGCGGCATGACGCCGGCTTCCCCGATCCAGTCGGTGTAGACGTCGTAGTTCGCCATGACGCCGTCCACGTCGGTGGTGAAGAACCGCAGCGAAAGGAGGTCGGACCGGCTCATGCCGGCGAGCTGCAGGATCTCGTCCACGTTCTGGAGTGCCGCCGCGAGCTGCGCCCGGAGGTCCCCCTCTCCCACGACCCGGACGCCGAGATCCGAAGACGGATCCGCCTCGAGTGCCACCTGGCCGGAGAAGTGGAGGTATCGGGTCAGCCCCTCGACGACCTCCCCCTGGTTCATGCTCCACCGGAGGCCCCACTCGGTGGGGTTCACGGCTCTGCGCTTCACGATTTCGGCTCCTGATCCGGGGACAGGCCGGTCCGGCCCCTGCCGCTCGACCGGCGTCCCCGCAACCGATCCCTCCGCCCGTCCGGCCGCAAGAACGTCCAGGCGCGCCGCCGCGGTCGACGGGACTTGCCGAGCCCGCGGTCGACGGGGGAGCGCCGCGGCCTACTCCGCCCGCAGGCTCTCCAGCGGGTCGGCCCGCGACGCACGCAGCGCCGGCACGGAGACCGCGAGCAGCGAGAGCCCGAGGATGAGGACGGAGGTCGCCGCGAGCGCGAACGGCGACATCGCGCCGTCGGCCGCCCCCAGCAAGGCACCCAGCCGTTCGTGGAACGTCCACCAGAGGAGCAGGCCCGCGCCGAGGCCCCACCCCGCCGAGACGAGCCCGCGCCGGACCACGCCCGAGACGATGCCCAGGCGCGAGGCACCGAGCGCCACCCGGACGCCGAGCTCGACGAGCCGGCCACGCACCTGATAGGCGATGTTGGCGTAGAGCCCCAGCCCCGCCAGCAGTCCTCCGACCAGTCCGAGCGCGCCGACGATCCCGACCTGGATCCGGAGCGGGCGGAACCAGCTCGACAGGTGGTCTTCGTACGGCGCCACCCGGGGCGGGGTCGCGCCGGGGGCCACCCGCTCGACCGCCTCGACGACGCGAGGGGCCACGGTGCGGTCGCCTCGCGCCACCAGATGGGCGAAGTCCCAGTTGACCGCCTCGTACGAGACGTACATCGCGGTCGGCTCGGGGGCCTCGGGTCCGAAGTGCGCCGTCGAACCGACCACGCCGATGATCTCGTGCGCCTGGCCGAGGATCTCGAGCGACTGACCGACCGGGTCCTCGCCGGTGAAGTGCTCGTTCGCCAGCGCCTCGGAGATCAGCGTGACCGGGCCCGACTCGCCGGACGCGAAGCTCCGTCCCGAGAGAACCGGGATCCCCATGACCTCGAAGTAGCGGGAGGACACGATCGAGTACTGTCCGAACGACTGCCGCTCGTCTCCGGGTCGGCCGTAGCCGTAGTTGGAGTTCATTCCCGACATCGGAGGGTTGGTCGAGATCGCTGCCACGACCCCGGCGTCGTCCAGCGCCGCCAGGATCGCGCTCCACGAGTCCCGCCTCGCCTCCCACCCGTCGTGCGTGCTCCGCGGCAGGCTGACGAAGCCGGAGTGCACGCCCTCGGCCTCGAAGCCCACGTCGAGGCGGGAGAGCTGCACCGAGCGCTCGAGGACGAGCGCGCCCACCCCGACGAGGAGTGTCGTGAGCGCGAGTTGACCCGCCACCAGGGCCGGACCCGCCCCTCCCTTCCGGGTCGTGCGCGTGCCGCTCCGGAGCTCGGCCCGGCTCGGGGCCATCTGCTGCCCCACCGCCCCGACCACGCCACCCGCGAGGAGCGCCGCCGTGAACCACAGCAGCCCGCCGGACCAGGAAACGCCGACCTCGCCGGCCCTCGCCAGATCGTCGGGAAGCCAGGCGACGGTGTACGGGAAGAGAAGCACGGCAAACCCGAGCGCCGCGGCGCCACCGACGCCGCCGAGGACGACGCCCTCCATCGACGCGCTCCGCAGG
>CALJLC010000530.1 GCA_937982605.1 uncultured Gemmatimonadales bacterium
GGCGAGGTGGGGACCCTCGCGCGCGATCGTGACGGCGTCCTCGTAGCTCGAGGCACGCACGAAGAACGACCCGCTCAGATTCACGCTTCTCGCGGGTGCATCACCCCCCGCGACCGCGGGTCCGGCGGGCGGAACCCAGACGCCCTCCTCCTCGGTGAGCCGAAGGCCGCCTTCGAAGGCCTCCGCCTCGCTGAGCCGATCGGCCCACGCCGCGAAGGCCGCCGGATCGGTCACGCGCGGCCACGACTCGCTCGGCTCCTCGAAGAAGAGCGCGTACGTACCCGGCTCCGACGAAGCGCCCGCGCCGCCCGGCGAGCCGAACGCCGTGGCGCCCACCGCGACGCCGCCCGCGAAGCAGAGCAGCGCGACGACGGCGGCCACGGCCCACGGCCGCGGTGACCGCGCGGTCGGCGCTGCTTCGCGGGTGCGGTCCTCCAGCGGCGGGATCGCCTCCGGCTCCTCCGAGCCCCACTCCTCGAGTGCGACGTGCGCATCCCGGAGCGGCCGGACGACCGCTCGGCACTCCGCACAGCGCGCGAGATGCTCGTCGACCTCCCGCCGTTCGGCGGGCTCCAGGGTCCGGATCAGGGCTTCGCGCGCGAGCGCGCGACAGCGCTCGTGGTTCACAGTGCCTCCTCGGTGAGGCCGAGCCGTTCGAGGGCCCGACCGACTCGGTCGATGGAGCGGTACAGCCGGGACGCCACGGTCCCCTGCGGGCAGTCGAGCACCTCGGCGATCTCGGCGATCCCGAGGCCGGCCGCGTAGCGGAGCGCGACGACCTCCTGCCAGCTCCGCGGCAGCTCCCGGACCAGCGCCTCGACGACCTCTCGACGGTCTCGCGCCACGGCGTGGTCGAACGGGGACGGCCCGTGGTCGGGCAGCAGGTCGATCGCGTCGAGTCCGGAGTGCGGCCCCCTGCGGCTCCTGCGCCGGAGGCGGTCGTAGCACCAGTTGAGCGCGCTCCGGTAGCACCACGTCCCGACGCTCGCGTCGTGCCGAAAGGTCGGTAGGGAGCGATGGAACCGGATCGAGACTTCCTGCATGCAGTCGTCGGCGTCGTCCGCGCTGCCGAGCATGCGCCAGGCGACGCGTCGGACGCGCGGCAGGTGGGTCTCGAGGAGCGTGCGCAGCGCCTCTTCGTCGCCCTCGCGGGCTCCGAGGATCAACTCGGACTCCGTCGGGCGCCGCGACGGCGACCGGTTCATCCGCTGCCGCCGTGGTCGGGCGATCCCGTCGACCAGTCGCGGACCTGCAGGACGAAGGTCGCGAAGGGCCCTCCCATGTAGTCGAAGGCGAGGGGCAGTCCGCTCTCCAGGGCGTGCTCGCCGATCATCGAGACGTCGGTGAAGGGGAGATACAGCATCACGTGCGGGTGCCAGCGCCCCACCGCGCTGCCGATCCACTGGTCGGGGGACATCATGTACGCCATCGCCGAGGCATCGGGTGGCTCCAGCGCGCCCGATCCGATCTCCTGCAGCAGGATCGTCCGCATCTCGTCCGCCGAATGCCCGGAGAGCGCCAGCTCCGTGCGCCGAAGGTACTCGGGCAGGACGGTCCGCGAAGCGCCCGGGTTGAAGCAGATGGGCGCGAGGAGCCGCGGCAGGAAGAAGTCGGGACCGGCCGCCGGTACCAGGGGCGACGACCAACCACGCTGCACGAGGCAGGTGAAGCCGTCGGTGCCTTCCCGCACCCGCTCGTACCCGTCCCGACGCAGCACCATCACCGAGGCGCCGTCCGTCACGCCGGCGGGCGCGGCGCTCAGCGCCAGCGCCACCTCCTCGGCCTGAGGCAGGAGGTACTCCTCGACCGGCAGGGCGCGCTCCGGCGACTGCGCGACGGCGGGCGCCGTGGTGAGGGCGACGGCGAGCGTGAGTCCGAATCGGGTGAAGGTGCCGAACCGGTGCGGGACGATCCGATCGGGATCCGGTCCGGGGAAGAAACCGGCGACGTCCGACGTCCAAGGGGACATGGGCTGCTCCTGAGTCCTGATCCTGTCGTGACGACTCGATGCTGCCGGTTGGACGAGGGCGGCCGTCGGGTTTATCCCGGCCACTCGTGGAGGTCGTAACGATGAAGAGTCGCTCGGCGGCGGTGTCCTTGGTGCTCGGTGTGCTGGTGGCGGGAGCGGGATCCGCCCCGGCCGCCGGGCAACGACTCGGTGAGAACCCGGCCAACCTGCAGTTCTTTCCCTCGGACATCGCGCCCGACAGCCTCGTCGAGACCATGCGCGGATTCTCCTTCGCGCTCGGTGTACGGTGCCAGTACTGCCACACCGGAGGCGACGGCATCTCCTTCGAGGGCGTCGCGTGGGAGAGCGACGACGATCCGGACAAGCGCAAGGCGCGCTTCATGCTCCGCATGACCGAGACACTGAACCGCAGCATGCTCCCGATGATGGCCGGCCGGGACGAGCCCCCGGCGGAGATCACCTGCAAGACCTGTCACCGCGGAAGACCACGCCCCGCGCTGCTCACCGACATCATGCGGCAGACACTCGACGGGCAGGGAGCCGACTCCGCGGCCGCACTGTACTCGCGGCTACGTGAGCGGGTCGGGATGAACGGGATGTACGACTTCGGGGAGTGGGAGATGAACGTCCTGGCGGAGCGCCTGGCCCGGGAGGGCCGACCCCGCGACGCCATCACGATCTACCGGATCAACCAGACATCTCACCCGGAGTCGATCTCGATCGCGCTCGATCTGGCGCGCCTCCACGAGGAGGTGGGCGATCGCGAGGAGGCGATCCAGGCGTACGAGCGCGTGCTCGAGCTCGATCCGGGGAACGACGCCGCGCTCGCCCGACTGGAGGCTTTGCGCGGCAGGAAGTGAAGGCCGGGAGGGAGCCGGGACCGACATCGTCACGACGGCGTGAACATCCACACGTCGCGCTGCAGATCGTCCCACGCCTCGTTCTCGGCACCGCCGAACAGATAGATCCGACCGTCGAACACGACAGCCGGCGCACCGTGGACGGGACGGGGCAGCGGGGTCCCGACCAGCCAGCGGTTCTCCGCGGGATCGAAGACGTCGTGTCGGGTGCCCCGGTCTCGCGGCTCACCCCCGAGCAGGTGGATGCGTCCGTCGAGCACCACCGCCGCGGCTCCGCCCCGGCCACGTGGGCTTGCCGCCAGCCCCCCCTCCCACGCCCCCGTCGACGGGTCGAGGCGCTCGTGCCGTCCGGTGGTCTCGAAGATCAGGAGCCGCCGGCCACCGATCGCGTGGACTCCACCGTCGAGTGCCACGACCGCCACGTGGTCGCGAAGCGTCGGGATATCCTCCACGACGTCCCACCCCTCGCCGGGCCTCCACCGCAGCGTCGAGGGCGCCAGGCGGCTCTCCCACTCGAACCAGTCGGGACCGTCCACGATGGGACGATGGAAGCCCCCCACGACGAACAGCTCCGAACCGATCGCTGCGGCGCCCCCGGCCGCGCGCGGCTCCGGCAACGGCTCGCGAGCGATCCAGTCCGAGGCCCCGGCGTGGATCATGTGCACGTCCGCCCTCGGTCGATACGAGGGTGGGCCGCCGCTCGGCGATTGTGCTCCGCCGATCGCGAAGATGGAGTCGCCCATCCGCGTGACCGCGATGTGGTTGCGGGGTCCCGGGATCTCGGGCCCCGAGGTCCAGCTCCGCGCTACGGGATCGAAGCGGTAGACCGCGGAGACCGTGACCAGGTCGGCGTCGATGCCCCCGACGAGCCAGATCTCGCCGTCCAGCACGGCCGCACCGGCTTCGAGCAACGGCTCCGGGATCGAGCCGACCCGGCTCCAGCTGCCGACCACGTCGATCGTCGGCACGGTCGGGATGGTGTCCGGCTCCGGATCGACGATCGGTGGCACGGTGGCCTCACCGCACGCTGCGGTCCCCGCGGCGAGCAACCCGACTGCCCTCCAGCACCCACCTGTTCGACCCATCATCCCCTCCCCGCGCTGTGGTGGTTCCGAGGTTGGACGCACCGTAGGGCTCGGATTTTCTCAGGCCGGTCCGGATGGACCTCGCGTTGGCGAGCGGGGGCCGATCACGTGGACGCCGGACCGCGATGGCCGCGCGCCTCCCGCCACCGTCAGGCCGCCCACGACGGTGAGGGAAGCCCGCCCGGGATAAAGCCGCCCGCGCCCGACGTCGAACGACCGGCCGCAGACGACCCACCGGAGGTGAGGACCATGCTTCGATCGATCGCGTCGCCCCTCGTGGCGTGCCTGGCTCTCGCCGCGCCGCTGGCGGGCCAGAACGACGGCACCCGGCTGACCGACATCACCCCGTGGCTCATGGACCGGACGGCCGAGATCGCCATGGCCCGATCTTCCGCCCCCTACGGCCTCGGCGACGAGGCCACCGTCTGGGTGCTCACGGCCCGCGGCTACGAACGGGCGGTCGAAGGCTCGAACGGCTTCGCCTGCTTCGTGGGGCGCGGCTGGAGCGGACCGATTCTGATCGGCCCACCCGACGGGCGCCGGCTGCACCCCGACGTGTTCGACCGTCAGCTCCGGGCCCCGCACTGCTTCAATCCGGCCGCGGCTCGCTCGATCCTGCCGTGGCAGATCGCCCGCACCCGGGCGCTCCTGGCGGGAGTGCCGGCCGAGCGGGTCGACGCCGAGATGCAGCGCCAGCTCGAGGCCGGAGATCTCACGGCCCCCGAAGCCGGAGCGATGGCGTACATGATGTCCCCGCGCCAGGACCTCGGGCCGGACTTCGGCCCCTGGCGTCCGCACACGATGGTCTACCTGCCCTACCTCTCCAATCCGGACTGGGGCATCCCCGGCTTCACGCACGACTTCCCCTTCGTGGCCGAGCCGGGGACGCCGTGGGCGGTGGCGGTCCTGCCGATGGCGGTCTACTCCGACGGCTCGCGGGCGTCCGCGACGGTCCACGGTCGGCACTGAGCCATGATCGCCGGGGTGGGCATCGCCGGGCTGGTCGTAGCCTGGTTCGTCACCGTCGTCGTGCTCACCGGTGACGGGTTCTTCCGCTCGTGGGGCGGGATCGGGCCGCTGAGCTCCGTACAGGTGGCGATCGTCGTGCCGCCGACGCTCACCCTGCTGGCCGGGGCGTACCTGGCCCCGATGCGCGCCTTCGTGCGCCGCGCGGATCCGCTCCTGCTCGCCGCCTTCCAGTGTCTGCGCGTGCTCGGCGCCGCCCACCTCGTCTACTGGGGCGCCGGGATCATGGCGGGCTCGTTCGCGCTGCCGGTCGGGCTCGGCAATCTCGTCGTCGCGGGTCTGGCCGTCACCGCGGTCGTGCGGCTGGGACACCAGGCACCGGACGGACGGCGCTGGCTCTGGGTCGTCACGCTCGTCGGCACCGCGGAGTTCCTGATGACGATCGCGCTGGCCGTCTTCGGCTTCTTCGCCGCACCGACGCGCCTCGATCCCACTCCGAGTCCTGCGGGCTACATGAGCTTCCTCGACCTGCCCCTGGCCGTCTTCCCGACGTTCCTGATCCCGCTCTTCCTGTCCGTCCACGCGATCACCGCCCTGCGTCTGACCGCGCCCGAGAACCACCCCTCCGGGAGATCCCCCGTGCATACCACCGCGTCTCTTCGTATCACCGCGCTCCTCTTCGCGCTCGTGGGGGTCGCGTCCGCGGCTCCGATCCACGTGGCGGCCCAGACCGACGACGAGGGGTTCACCCTTCCCACGACCAACCCGGCCGCCCACGTGCGTCAGGCCGTCTCGGGTACGTGGATCGACGTCCGGTACCACCGCCCCCGCGTGAAAGGGCGAGAGATCTTCGGGGCGCTGGTCCCCTGGGATCGGGTGTGGCGGACCGGCTCGGACAATGCGACCCAGATCGGCTTCGGGACTCCGGTCACCTTCGGCGGGCAGGAGGTGCAGGCCGGGACGTACGAGCTCTTCACGGTCCCCGGACGCGACGGCTGGACCGTGATCCTCCAGCCGGCCCGCCAGCAGTGGGGATCGTACGGCTACGATCCCGCCCACGACGCGGCGCGGGTCGAGGCGGAGGTCGAGACGCTCTCCGAGCCGGTCGAGTCGTTCACCATCACCGTCGAGGAGAGCGCACCGGGCAGGGGTGCGGTGCACATCGCCTGGGACCGGACCCGCGCAACCGTCCCGATCGCCGTCGACGTGCGCAGCACGGTCGTGCCGCGGCTCGAGGCGGTGCTCGCCGAGGCCGAGCGGCCACCCTACTTCCTGGCCGCCATGTTCTACTACGAGCACGGCCTCGACTACCGCAGGGCGGCGGAGCTGATGGCGAAGGCCCTCGAGGCGTCGCCCGGCCACATCGGGATGCTCCATCGCCAGGCGATCATCCTCGACGCCGCCGGGGACCGGGCGGGCGCCATCGCGGCAGCGGAGCGCTCGCTCGAGGGCGCGCAGTCGGCGCCGCCGGAGCTCAAGGCGGAGTACACGCGGCTCAACGAGGCCCTGCTGGCGCGGCTGCGGGGCGGCGACGGTCGAACCGGTCTCGAGTCGGCGGGCACCGGCGCCGGAGCCGCTTGATGGATCGGTCGGCGGACCCGCGACTCCGGCCTGGACGACGGCTCGTGCGGCTCGCGCGCCTGGTCATGGTGATCCTGCAGCTCTCGCTGCTTCCCGCCTCCCTGGCGGCCCAGGAAGGCGGCGGAGGCGGGGTCGCGCTCGTCGGCGTGAACGTCCTGTCGATGCAAGGCAGCGAGGCCCTGCTGGATCGGACGGTGATCGTCCGGGGGGGTCGTATCGAGGCGGTCGCTCCTCGGGGGGCGCCCATCCCCGACGGTACCGCCGAGATCGACCTGACGGGGCGCTGGCTCATACCGGGGCTGGTGGACATGCACGTCCACATCTTCTCCCGGGACGAGCTGCCGCTCTACCTCGACGCCGGCGTGACTTCGGTGCGCAACATGTGGGGTTGGGACCTGCACCTGGAGCTGAGGAGTGAGGTCGAGACCGGCTCCCTCCTCGGCCCCCGGATTCACACGTCGGGGCGGCTGCTCGACGGGGATCCACCCATGCTTCGCGGAAGCGCCGGCCTGGCTACCGCCCAGGAGGCGAGGGCGGAGGTCGCCCGGCAGGGCCGGGCGGGATTCGACGGGATCAAGGTCTACGACGGACTGCCGGCCGTGGCGCTCGGTGCCGTGGGGCTCGCCGCCCGCCAGGCGGGGCTGCCGATCTGGGGGCATCCACCGGCGGCAGTCGGCGTGGACGGGTTTCTGGCGGCCGGGGCGTCCACCTGGGAGCACATGCGCGGTCTCCCCGGGGAAGCGGGAAGCGACTCGGGTTGGAGCGGAAGCCTCGATCCGTCGCTCCTGGCGGCGCTGGCGCTCCGGGTCAGGGAGGCCGGGACCGCGGTGGTTCCCACCCTGGCCGTCCACGGAGCCGCCGAGCTCTCCGCTGCCGAGAAGGAGGCACTCCTCGAATCGCCACTCATGGCGAGGGTGCCGGAGCCGTTGCGCTCCTTCTGCTGCCCGGCCGACCCGGACGCCGCGGACGACGCTCCGGCGGCGGTGAGGGAGACACGCTCGGCGAACCGACGGCGTGCCGTGGCGGCCCTCCGCGGCGCCGGTGTGCGCATCCTCGTGGGAACCGACACCGGCAACCCGTGGGTCCTTCCCGGCGCGTCCCTCCACGAGGAGCTGAAGCTGCTCGTGGCCGCGGGGCTCACGGTCGAGGAGGTACTCGCCGCTGCAACGCGAGAGGCCGCCCTCGAGCTGGAAGTCGGCGGAGACGTCGGGACGATCTCGGAAGGGTTCCGCGCCGACCTGCTGGTGCTGGAAGGTGACCCAAGGACCGCGCTCCATGTCCTGGCGTCACCGCTCGGGGTGATGGTCGGGGGACGATGGCACCGGAGTCCACCGCCGAGCGGCTGACCAGGGATCGTTGCGGGGCTCCGGGCGTCGTACCGGTCGAGACACGCCCGAGGCACTCCTCTTGACTGTCTGAAGAAGACGCCTCACCGTACTTCAGACGATCTGAAGAAGGATCGTCTCTCCGAGCTCGGGACGACGCGGAACGGGAGGTGCGGGTGAGGCGGATGGTAACGGACGTGATCGAGCGGATCCGATCCCTCGTCGACCGGGACCGGGAAGCGCGCGAGATGGCCGAGGAGATGCGCTTCCACCTCGAGCAGGAGATCCGGCGCAACGTCGCGGACGGCATGAGCGAACGGGAAGCTCGCCGCGCGGCCCATCGCGCCTTCGGTGGCGTGGAGCGCTGGACCGAGGACTGGCGGGAGTCGCGGGGCGTGGCCCCGCTCGAACGGCTCGCCCGTGACGTCCGCCTCGCGGCTCGGAGGCTGCGCCGTGAGCCCTCGCTGTCGCTGCCCGCCCTCGCGACACTGGCGCTCGGCATCGGCGCCACGACGGCGGTCTACGCGCTCGTCCATGCGACGCTGATCCGGCCTCTTCCCTACCCCGAGCCCGACCGGCTCGTCGAGCTCGCCCACGCGACCCCGGCACTCGGAGCCGCCACCGCGGGCCAGTCGACCGGGACGTACGCGTACTACCGGGCCCGCGCGGAGAGCTTCGAGGAGATCGCCCTCTACTTCGAGAACGCGCACGGCGTGAGCGTCACCGACGGAGAGGCGCCCGAGCGGCTGCGGGCGGCGATGGTGAGTCCTTCCTTCTTCCCCACGCTGGGGGTCCCGCCCGCCGTCGGGCGCTGGTTCACCGAGGACGAAGGCTTCTGGGAGCCGGGCGACCCACCCACGCCGATTCTGATCAGCCACGACCTCTGGGTGCGCCGCTACGGGGCCGACCCCGCGCTGGTCGGGGGCGCGATCGAGCTCAATCAGGGAGCCCCTCGCACCGTGCTCGGCGTCATGCCCGCCGGCTTCGACTTCCCGCATCCCGACACGGACGTCTGGTACGTCATGCAGGAGACGCCCGCGACGGCGGGTGTGAACGATCTCGTCCGCACCGGCCTGGCCCGCCTGCGGCCGGGGGTGTCGATCGAGGACGCGCGCGCCGAGCTGGCCCGACTCGTTCCGGGGCTGGCCGAGGTGTACCCGGACGTGGGGCCGGACGTGGCGGCGCGCCTGGAGCCGACGGTCACGCGCCTGCACGACCGGATCGTGTCCGACGTCCGGAGACCCCTCGAGCTCCTCGCGCTGAGCGCGCTCTTCGTGCTCGTGGTCACGCTCGCGAACGTCGCCGGGCTCTTCCTCGTGCGGGCGGAGCGGCGTCGTCGGGAAATCGCGGTGGCCCGGGCGCTCGGCGCGGGGCGTCGGGATCTGTCGCGCCGCTTCCTCTCCGAGGGACTGCTGCTGGCCGCCGCTGGAGGGCTGCTCGGCGCCGCCGCGGCCGGCGTCGCGGTCGATGCCCGTTTCGGTCTCGGCCCGACGGAGCTGCCCCGGCTGCAGGAGCTCGACTTCGGGCTCGCGACGATCGCGTTCGCGGTCGCCGTGTCCGTGACGGTCGGACTCCTCACCGCGTCGCTCTCGCTGCTCCGGGCCCGCGAGTCGCTCGGCGGGGGCGGGGTCGCGCGCGGACGCTCGCTCGGGGGGCGCGGCTGGAGCCGTGTACATCGCTCGCTGGCGGGCCTCCAGGTGGCGCTCTCCCTGGTGCTGCTCGTGACGTCGGGCACGATGGGCCGAAGCCTGCGGCATGCCCTCGCCGTGGACCCGGGCTTCGCCACGCAGGAGCGCATCACCTTCCACATCCAGACGCCGGGATCGGGCTATCCGGGGTACGTCGAGGCGGCCGGGCTGTACCGTCGCGTGAGAGACGAGATGCTGGCTCTGCCGGAGGTATCCGACGTCGAAGCGACGTGGCGGCTGCCCCTCACGCCGGCCGCGGAGTACATGCGCGAGCACGTGGAGGGTGAGGGACCCGCCTGGACCGGTCAGACCCCGCGCGCCGAGGTGAGCCTCGTCACACCCGGCTACTTCGCCTCCATGGCGATCCCGCTGCTCGGCGGGGACGCCTTCGGCGACCTCCGCACGCCGTCGGAGCTTCCGCCGGTCGTCGTGAGCGCGGGGTTGGCTCGGGCGCTGTACGGAGGCATCGACGTAGTCGGCCGAACGCTGCGGTTGCCCGGGCGGCCGGCGCGCTATCCCGCCTACACGATCGCCGGCGTGGTCGGCGACGTGCCGGGCGAGCGACTCACGGAGACGTTCGACCGGACTCTCTACGTGCCGGTGCTGCTCGACGCCGGCGTCGACCCGGCCGTGTACTCCGGGTACGGATACGTCCCCACCGACCTGACCCTGGTACTCCGGGTCGGAAGCGCCGGGACCGGCGTGGTCCGGACCGCCCGGGAGATCGTGCGCGCCATCGACCCGAAGGTCCCCATCACGGCCGTCGGCACGCTGGACGATCTGCTGGCCGACGCCACCGCGCGGATGCGCCTGGTGGCCCTGCTCTCCGCCATCGCGGCGATCGCCGCCCTCGGTCTGGGGGTGGCCGGCGTCTACGGGATCGTGGCGTACTCGGTGTCTCGCCGGACGGCCGAGATCGGGCTACGCATGGCGCTGGGCTCGACCGGCCCCGAGGTGGAGCGGCTCGTGCTCGGGCAGACCGCTCGGATCGCCGCGGTCGGCATCGTCGGCGGGCTCCTGGCGGCGCGCGCCCTTGCGGACGGCCTGCGGGCGCATCTCTTCGAGGTGAGTCCCACCGACCCCACCACGTGGGCCGTCTCGACAGTCGTCGTGGCGGGGGTCGTGCTCGGCGCTGGTTGGCTGCCCGCCCGCCGGGCCGGACGGCTCGACGTGGTGGACGCGCTGCGAACCGAATGAACGGGTCATGACCGACGGATCGAACGAAGCCGCGGGTGGTGAGGCGCCCCGGGAGCTCCTGCCCGGGACGCTCGACCTGCTCGTGCTCGAGGCCCTGTCCCACGGGGACATGCACGGCTGGGGTCTGGCCCAGCGCATCGAGAAGATGTCGGACGGCGCGCTGGCCATCAGCCAGGGCTCGCTGTATCCGGCGCTTCAGCGGCTGAAGCGGAAGGGCTGGGTCCGCTCGGAGTGGCAGAAGACCGAGAACAACCGCCGGGCGCGCTACTACCGGTTGACCCCGGACGGGGCCGAGCAGCTCGGACGGGAACGAGAGAGCTGGCAGTGGGCGTTCCGGGCGGTGAACCGGGTCCTCGCCTGGGAGGAAGGCGTCTGAGGCGGACGGGGCTTGCGCACCTTCCCTCGGCAGCGTACATACCGACCGGTATGCATGTACCACCACCTTCCACGACCCTCCTCTCATGCCGTACGCGATCCGCTCGCTGCTGAAGGCCCCGGCCTACTCGACGCTCGTCGTGCTCACCCTGGCGCTCGGCATCGGCGCCACCACGGCCATCTTCTGCGTCTTTCGCGGGGTCCTGCTCAAGCCCCTTCCGCACGCCGACGGGGACCGGACCGTGTACCTGCAGCACGGAGCCGCGCGAGCCGGACTGGACGACGTGAAGTTCTCCGTGCCCGAGGTGATCGACTTCCGGGAGTCGGTGAGCTCGCTCACGGGCTTCGGCGAGTTCTCGGCGATGCCCTTCACGATGCTCGGAGCGGGACGCCCGACGCAGGTCGAGACCGGGATCGTCAGCGCGAACTACTTCGAGGTCGTCGGGCTCGAGCCGGTGCTCGGGCGCGTCCTGGCGTCGTCGGACGACGGAGAGGCCGCCGACCCGGTGATGGTACTCACGTTCGAGTACTGGCAGCGCGCCTTCGGCGCCGATCCCGGCGTGCTCGGCCGCGTCGTCGAGATGAACGGGCGCTCGGTGACGATCGTCGGCGTGGTCGAGCCGGCGCCGCCCTTCCCCGGCCGCACCGACGTCTTCGTCAACATCGTCACGAGCCCGCACCACATGGACGCCACGATGGTGCACGGTCGCTCGCACCGGATGACGGACGTCTTCGCGCGGCTCGTGCCGGGCGCCGAGATCGAGACGGTGCGCACGGAGATCGACGCGGTGTCGACGCGGATGTACGCCGACTGGCCCGAGCACTACGACGCGGCGGCCGGATACGAGGTGTCGGTGGTCCCGCTCCGCGACGCCCTGGTGTCCGAGGCGCGCCTCACGCTCTACCTGCTCATGGCGGCCGCGGGCCTCGTGCTGCTCACCGCGTGCGCCAACGCGGCGAACCTCGTGCTGACCCGCAACCTCCGACGCGACCGGGAGTTCGCGGTGCGGTGGTCGCTCGGGGCGGACCGGGCGAGCCTGCGCCGCATCCTCCTGGCGGAGACCGGCGTGCTGGCCGCGGTGGGGGCCGTCCTCGGGCTGGGCCTCGCCTACCTCGGCCTCGATCTGCTGGTCGGCTTCGCGGAGCGCTATACCACCCGGGCCAGCGAGATCCGCATGGACCCCGTCGTGCTCGTCTTCACGGCGCTCGTCGGCACCGCGGCGGCCTTCGCCTTCGCCTTCGCCCCGGCCCTCAACGCGCACGAAGCCGACGGAGCGTCCCTCACGCGCTCGGGCACGCGCACGACCGGGGGAGGGCGGCGCCTGCAGCGGGGCCTCATCGTGGCGCAGGTAGCCGCCAGCGTCACGGTGCTCGCCGCCGCGGGGCTCCTCGGTCGCACGCTCCTCACGCTCAACGCCGTCGATCCGGGCCTCGACGTGGCCAACACGCTCACACTCGAGGCGCCCGCCAGCGACGACGGAGCGAACCCGGTCGACGTCATGAACCTGCAGGAGCAGATGCGGCGTCGCATCGCGGAGCTGCCGGGCATCCAGGAGGTCGGGCTCGGGCTCTCGGTCCCGCTGCGCAGCAACATGATCATGCTCGAGGTGAAGGCCGAGGGTCGTCCGAACGAGCCGGGCCGGCCCGTGCCGATGGCCGAGTACCGCACCGCCACGCCGGACTTCTTCGACGCCGCCGGCATGCGGCTGCTCTCCGGGCGGGCCTTCCAGGAGACCGACCAGGAGGACACCGCGCCCGTGGCGATCGTCAACGAGGCGCTCGCGCAGCGGCTCTTCGGCGACGACGACCCGATCGGTCAGCGGATCGCGTGGACCGGGCAGGTGCTCTCGGCCATCGGCATGACCGAGGAGTGGCGCACGATCGTCGGGGTGGTGGCCAACACGCTGGACCACGGCCCCACGATGGCCGCGCCGCCCGTCATGTTCCGCCCCTTCGCCCAGAGCGAGATGCCGTACTTCCCCGGTGCGTTCGTCGTGCGCGGGGAGCAGGCGGAGGCGCTCGCGCCCGAGGTGCAGCGGATCATCAACGAGATGGCCCCCGAGACGCCGGTGCTGCGCGTGGCCACGCTCGAGCAGGTCCGTCAGGACACGATCGCCGCCGAGCGGCTGAACACCTTCCTGGTGGCCGTCCTCGGCGACCTCGCGCTCGTCATCGCCTCGGTGGGGCTGGCCGGTGTGCTCTCCTTCCTCGTGAGCGAGCGAACGAGCGAGATCGGGATCCGCATGAGCCTCGGCGCGGCACCTCGTCAGGTCCTGAGCATGGTCCTCCTGGACGGGGGGCGCCTCCTGGCCGCGGGTACGCTGCTCGGCATCGTCGCGTCGTTCGGCGTCACGCGGCTGCTCGAGGGCCTGCTCTTCGGGGTCACCCCGGGCGACCCCCGCACGATGGCGCTCGTGGTGGTCGTCATGACGGCGGTAGGCCTGGCCGCCGCGGCCGGGCCCGCGATGCGGGCGGCCCGCATCGATCCGCTCGACGCCATCCGGCAGGAGGAGCCAGGGGCCCATTCCCTCGGCCGGATCCGACGTCTCGAACGAGTCGGACGGCTCCGGCGGGCGCCGCCGCGCGCCCGACGAGACCCGCGACCGGATCCTCGGCGCCGCCTTCGAGGAGTTCTACCGCAACGGCTTCCAGGCCGGGAACGTCTCGACGATCGTCGAGCGGGCCGGGGTCACGAAGGGCGCGCTCTACCACCACTTCTCGGACAAGGCCGCACTCGGCTACGCGGTCGTCGAGGAGGTCATCCGGGAGCCGATCCTCGAAGCGTACCTCGGGCCGCTCGCCGAGGCCGAAGGCGACCCCCTCGCCGCGCTGCAGGACGCGCTCCGACGACGACCGGACGCGTTCTCCGAGACGGGCATCGGATTCGGCTGCCCGCTCAACAACCTCATGCAGGAGATGTCGCCGCTCGACGAGGGCTTCCGCACGCGCGTCGCCGCGGCGCTCGAGACGTGGACGGAGGGGTTCGACGAGGCGCTGCGCCGGGCCCGGGACCGGGGCTTCGTGCGAGCCGATATCGACACGCGCCGGGTAGCCGCCTTCGCCGTGGCCGCCATCGAGGGCTCCTTCGGCACGGCCAAGAACGCGGACAGTGTCGCGCTGCTGCGGGCCAATCTGGAGACGCTCGCCGACTTCCTGGAGACGCTCCGGCCGGCCGGCTGACGACCGAAACGCTCCGTTCTCCCCGGCTCCGTCAGCGGGCGAAGATCCCCGCGCCGCTCCGGACGTAGATCCAGCGCTCGACGTCGACCTCCTCATTCGGCGCGACGCCGATCTCGAAGACCAGCTCCAGATCGTCCAGCGCGCGCCGTCCGCCGCGGGGGATCCGGAGGTACCGATCCCGGATGACGAGCGAGTCCCCCGCCGCCACGGTCCGGTCGATCGGGACCACGGTCCCCTCGGACAGAGGCGACCACCGGTCGCTTCCCGGAACCGGCAGGCTCAGTACGGGCCGAACGTACCGGACGTGCTCCTCGGACACGCGGTCGGTGACCCGGAGCACCATCCGGCCGACCGTCACGTTCACCGCTCCGACGTCGACCGAGACGATCCCCTCCACCTCGCCCAGGATGGACCACCGCCCCGTCGAGGTGATCGTGAACGGGCGGGCCTCCACGCCCACGAGGGGCGGCGCCTCCACGCCGGGACGGAGGAGTCCCGCGGCCAGCGCGCCGAACAGGACCAGGAAGCCGACGCCGATCCCGACGACGACGAGGACGAGGGTCCGGTGCTGCTCCGGGCTCAGGACGGGCCGCGGAATCGACGCGTCCCCCGCCACCCGCTCGCGCAGATACGGGCTGGCGACCGCGACGGCCTCGACCAGCGTGTCGCACAGCCAGAGCTTCTCGTCGGAGGTCAGCCACGAGCCCAGGGGCACGACACGCTCGCGGGTCATCACGACGACCTGCCACCGCTTCGGCACCCCAACCCGCCGGATCACGGCCGCGTCTCCGTGACGGTGTCGCTTCGAGTGGCACAGGATGGAGACGTCCGTGACCGTGCCCAGCCGCGCCCGGAGCGTCGGCCAGCTCCGCCCCAGCGCGTCCCACCCCAGCTGCAGCTCGCCCCGGTCCAGCACCACCCATCTCCTTGCCGTCTGACGGAGCGGCGCCCACACGAGGAGCCCGAATCCCGCCAGGAAGATCGCGACGGCCAGAACCGAGGCGATTCCCGCGCCGTCGACGACGACCCCGTCCGCGATTCCGAGCAACGCCCAGGAGGCGCCACCCATGAGGATCGGACCCGTCACGTAGGTGGCCCCGACCTCCGCGTCGAGGCCGCGGGGCGGGAGGCCGATGCGCAGGCGCTCCTCCGAGCGCTCCACGGTCAGCCGACCCTGCTGCGCCGCCCGCGGGGGTTCCGGCGCGCGCACGCGGTACCGGGAACGCAGCCACGCGGCGGCGCCCCGGGGCCGGGCGTCGTCTCTCCCGATCAAGGTCTCCGAGTCTCCGGGGTGGGTGTCGAAGGCGGTTGCCACCGTAGGACGTGTTCGGGCGCGGGTTTTCTTCCGACGGCCCGGCCGTCGACGTGGATCGAAGAGCCGGCCACGCGGGCCCGGAAGCGCAGCCGACGGGCGGCCGCTACGGCCCGACGGTCGGGCCGGTCATCGGCCGACCGCGTCTCGGACGGCTTCCGCGCCCCACGTCTCCAGGAAGTCGGTCGCCACCTCGCGGTAGTAGTCCCCCCAGGCCAGTTGCTGGCGCATGAGAGCCTGGGAGACCGCCAGGCTCACCCGGGCGTCCTCGGCGCGATGCTGGAGCGGCCCGAAGTAGATGTCCTGCACGCGCGTCTCGAGGGCGGCCATCATCTCGACTCCTCGATAGAAGCGGAACGCATCGTTCGTGAAGGACGACGGGACCCGGAACTCGACCGCGGATCGGGACAGTCGCTCATACGCGGCGCGATTGAGATCCGGAGTGTAGAAGCCCGGGGGCGCGTAGCTGAACAGCGGTCGGCTGCCGTCGACGCTCGACGCCAGCTCCCCGAGCGAGGCAAGGCGGGAGCGCGTGATGGAGTCGGTCCGGACCAGCTCCTCGAGGTTCAGGACGACCTCCGCCACCACCTCGGACATCGCCGCCTCCGCCAGGCCGCGCCGCTCGCGCTCCTCCGACCACTTGTCCAGCCCCAGGGCGATCAGGACCGACAGCACGACCACGAAGCTCTCGACGATGAAGAACCGAGCCCTTCCGCCACCGTCGCGCCGGATGCGCGCCTGGACTTCAGGCGGTGCGTCGAGTGCCGAGTCGGCTACCGGTTCGGTCATCGATCCCATCCGCGTGGAGAGTTGGCCAAGGCGCCGCGTGATCCGCTCAGCGCCTTCGCACCCTGCCGGCCGAGCCACTCCGGCACGAGGCCCTGAAGCTGGAAAGCTCGACGCGTGCGGCTCGTAACCCAAGGCATGACACACTTCCTCCGTTCTGCCGCGCTCGCGGCCTCCGCCGTGCTCCTGCTCCGTCCCGCCGCAGCCGCTCAGACAGGACACGTCGACCCCCTCTTCGGTCCGGCCACCGCCGTGACCCAGGGTCTCGGCATGACCGAGGAGATCGAGCGCGCCCTGCGCCCGGGCCCGGAGCACGAGCTTCTTTCACGCCTCGTCGGGGAGTGGGCGGTGGCGGGCATCGAGGGGCGGGACTCGACGGCGGTCGCGGAGTCGGCCCGATTCGAGCGAGCCTTCGACGGCGCCTGGATCCTCGGAGAGATCGAGGACTCGGGCGGCCTTCGCCGCCTCGTTCACCTGGGCTTCGACGCCTATCGCGGCTCCTTCGCGATGTGGGAGATCGGACGCGGCTTCACTTCGCCCCAGGTCCGGGTGGGAGCGTACGGGGAGGAGAACGCCACGCTGCGCTTCACTCGTACCTATACGATCAGGGTCCGAGAGCGTGACGAGACCCTTTCGGAGGTTGTCGACATCCGCTTCGTCGACGCCGACCGGGTCGAATGGACCTCCACGGAGACGGTCGGCACCAACCCGTCACGGCTGCTGCGCCACGTCGTCCTGACGCGCGATCGGTAGAGAGAGGTAAGGGCCGCCCAATCAGCGCCGAAGCAGACCCTACGCCCCGGCCGGCCGTCGAGCCACGATCGAGTAGCTGTTGGGCAGCTTATCCCGGAGCGCCTCCGGCCAGTCGGGGAATTGGTCCCAGAACAGGTCGGGGTACTCGCGGAGGGAACGGATCTCGAGGCCGGCCGCGATGAGCGTGTCCATCACCTCACCCACCCGCCAGTGCCGTTCCAGCATCCGGGGACGGTCCTCGCCCGCCTCTCGCCGCACGACCGCCGACGGAAACCCCTCTTCCTCGGCCGGCTCGGCGGAGAAGTAGCTCGCGCCAGGCCTCATCCGAAGATGGGGGACCGTGCGATCCCAAAGCGACGCCAGCGGATGGCCTTCGAACAGGACGATATGACCGTCGGGCTTCAGGATCCGTACGACCGAATCAGCCCAGGCTCCGAGATCGAGTATCCACGGCAATGATCCGCGACCCGTGTAGACCACATCTGCCGTATCGAATATCTCGGCGGGAGGAGCAACAGCGTCCGCACGGATGAACGACGCGGAGGATTCCAGACCAAGCACGCGGGCCTTGGACTCCGCCTGGGCAACCATCTCGCGGCTGATGTCCACGCCCAGCACCGAGGCCGCCCCGGCATTGAGTAACCCGAGAGCGTCGAGGCCGTGTGAGCACTGGAGTTGAACGACGTGGGCGCCCGGCA
>CALJLC010000531.1 GCA_937982605.1 uncultured Gemmatimonadales bacterium
AGCCGGCGCGGTCGCTCACGAAGTTGACGAGCTCCCACGTGTCGCCGCCGTCCCGGGTGCGGTAGAGGCCCCGCTCGGGGTTCGAGCGCCACAGCGCACCCAGGGCCGCCACGTACACCACGTCCGGATTCGTCGGATGCACCTGGATCCGTCCGATGTGCTCGGTCGCCTCGAGACCCTTGAGCTCCCACGTCGCGCCGCCGTCGGTGGACTTGTAGATCCCGCCACCGGGCGAGATCGAGTTCCGGGAGTCCTCCTCACCGGTACCGGCCCAGATCTGCTCGGGGTCGCTCGGCGCGATGGCGATGTCGCCGAGCGAGATCACGCGCTCGTTCTGGAAGAGCGGCCGGAAGGTCTGGCCGTTGTTCGTCGTCTTCCAGATCCCGCCCGCGGCCGCGGCCACGTAGAACGTCTTCGACGGGCTCGGCAGCCCCTCCACGTCGGTCACGCGCCCGGACATGTTGGCCGGGCCGATCGAGCGCCAGCGGAGCGCTTCCTCCCACTCCTCGTGGAGCGAGACCATGGACTGCGCCCGCAGCCCGTCGGGCGTGCCGAGCGTGAGCAGCGTGAAGGCGACGACCGCCGGGGCAAGCGTCCGGAAGGGTCGGAGATCCATCGTGGTATCCGGTTCAGCGAGGGACGAATCGGGGAAGCTGAGCCGGGACCCTGGGACGCGCCAGTGGTCCCCGCCCGGCCCAGGAGACCGATACGGGGACCCGCGAACCCGGTCCGACGTTGGGGCTCCGCCCCACGACACGACGGCCCCCGAAGGGCGCTCTGCCCCCGGAGGCCGGTGTCCCTGCCTGTCGGCGCAGCGCCGGAGCGCTGCGCCAGACGGCGTCAGCGGCTGATCTGCTGCGCGATGTCGGCGGGAAGGATGACGCGGTCGATCACGTGGATGATCCCGTTCGTCGCCTCGATGTCCGTGGCCACGACCGTGGCGTCGCCGACCTTCACGGTGCCGTCCACGACCATGATGTTCACGTCCAGACCGGCGGCCGTCTCGGCTTCCGACAGCCCGATCACGTCGGCGGCCGGGACGCGGCCCGGAACCACGTGATAGAGCAGCACCTGCGTGAGCGCCTCCTTGTCGGCGAGCAGCGCCTGCAGCGTCGCCTCGGGGATGCGGGCGAACGCCTCGTCGGACGGCGCGAAGACCGTGAACGGGCCGTCGCCCTGCAGCACGGCCACGAGGTCGGCCGCGTCGGCGGCGGTCAGCAGCGTCTCGAAGTTCCCCGCCGCCTTGGCGGTGGCCACGATGTCGCCCTCCTGGGCGTCGGCGGCGTTCGGGGCGGCGAGTGCGATGGGCGCGGCGACCATGGCCGCGGCAATGAGCTTCCTGAGCATCGTCGAGCTCTCCTGTCGAAGAATGGGCCCGGAGACCGGCGGTCGAACCATCCGAGCTCCGCGCTCCGTGTTCATAAGTTGTCCAACAATCGTACAAGAGTTCGCCTGGTTGTCAAGAGCACGTTCATCTATTTACTTTGACAACACTTCGACAGAAGCGCTACTTTGATGGATCATGGCCAACTCCACAGAACCCAGACATCCGATCCGCGTCGTCGCCCAGCGGACGGGACTATCGACCCCCGTCCTGCGCGCCTGGGAGCGCCGCTACGGCGCGGTGGCGCCGACCCGCTCCGACGGTGGCCAGCGCCTCTACTCGGATGACGACATCCGACGCCTGCAGCTCCTCGCTACCGCCGTCGACGGCGGACGGAGCATCGGGAGAATCGCGCGGCTCGGGGCCGAAGAGCTCGAGTCACTGATCGACGAGGACCGGGAGACGCCCATCCTGGCCCCGGGACGCACGGTGGCGCCCGACGTCGAGCGGGTGGGAGCCGCCCTCGATCTCGTCCATGCCCTCGACGTCGCGGAGCTCGAGCGCTTCCTCATGCGCACGGCGGTGGAGCTGAGGCCGCACGAGCTCGTCGAGGGGCTCATGGTGCCGTTGCTCCAGGAGGTGGGTCGCTCCTGGCAGAGCGGACGACTGCCCCCGAGCTCCGAGCACCTCGCATCCGTCGCCTTCCGACGCTTCCTCGAGTGGATGTCCGAGGCCAGCGGCGTCGAGCCGACGGCCCCCCTCGCGGTGACGGGCACCCCGGCTGGACAGCGCCACGAGTTCGGAGCGCTCCTGGCGGGCGTCATGGTCGGATACGAGGGATGGCGCGTGCGCTTCCTGGGTCCGGACCTGCCGGCGGAGGAAATCGCGAAGGTCGCTCAGCAGCTCGGCGCTTCGATGGTGGTCCTCTCGGCCGTGCATCCACGGCTCGACCCCGCCGGGGTCCAGGAGATCGTGGAGCTCCGACGCATGCTGCCGGGGTCGGTCCGGGTCGTCATCGGCGGAGCGGGTGCGGATCCGCACGTCGAGCGCTGGCGCGAAGTGGGGATCCAGAGCTTCCCGACCCTCGCCGAGTTCCGTGAGAGCCTGACGATCGCCGACGACGCGAACTGACCCCTCCGGTCAGCCCCCCTCGGCCTCCGGCACGAAGCGGCCGAGCCGGGTCTGAACCCGGATCGGCAGGCGCCGCACATGCGCCTCCAGAAGGCGCCGCGGCGTGAGCTCCTGGTCGATGATGCGGGCGATCTCCTCCTCGCGCTTCCACATGAACTCGATCGCGCGCACCTCCAGATCGAGCATCCGCTGCTCGACGGACTCGTTGAGGGCGATCTCGAGCCCGATCGTTCCGGTGGCCCCCATCTTCCAGAGGCACTGCCGGCTATCCGTGGCCGCCAGCGTGAACTCGCCGGCCGATCCCGCGTGCTCGATCGCCTGCGCCGCCTCCGTGATGCGGCGCTCGCTCGCCCCTCCGATGTTCTGGTACGCGAGCAGCCGACGCAGGACGTTCTCGGCCACGTCGCCGTGCAGCTCGTACACCTTCTCGGGCGTCCAGGGGTCGCAGCGCTGGCACGGGATCCCCACACCGAGGCGGCCGTCCTCCCCCCGGAGGGGATAGACCCACCACCCGAGGTCGTAGCGCAGCGCGCGCAGCGTGCTCCGGCAGTACGGGCACGTCTCGCGCCCGTGCCACGCGGCCCATCCGAAGCGGCGCCACCGGAGCACGTCGGCCACCGGCGTGTCGCTCCAGTCGATCGCCACGTCGCCGTCGGAGAAGCCGATGATGTCGCCGACGTACTGCATGGCGCCGAAGGTGTACGCCGCGACCCGGGAGCGTCGGCTGTCGAACGACGCCTTGCGGCGCCGCAGCTCCCGGCCGTAGCGCCACCACGCCTGCTCGGCGAGCCCGGCCGCGCCGACGCGCACCAGCGTCAGCGGCCCGGCCTGAAGGAGGGTGACGTTGGCGGTGTGGCCCAGAGGACGGGCGAAGTCGCGGGTGAGCCGCTCGAGCTCGTACAGCGCGGCCTCTCGTTCCTCGATCGGCGCCAGATTCCACCGGTGGCACCGCTCGCAGATGGCCCAGAGGCGACCCTGCACCGGATCGAAGGCGATCCGGCGTCCGCGTGGCAGGTGTGCGAGCTGCCCGTTCTCGGCGAATTCGCCGTGGCAGAAGAGGCAGCGCCTGAACATCGTCGTCATCATCCCGTCCCTTGCTCCTTCAACCTAACCGGAGCCCGCGGGGTTCCGACAGGCTCGAGACGCCGGGCGAACGGACCGGACGGCCCGGTCGACGTCGGGTTCACGAGCCGGCGGGAACCGCAGCGATGCAATCGATCTCGACGAGGGCCCCGAGCGCGAGGCCGGTCGCGGCAAGCGCGGCTCGGGCCGGCGGGTCGTTCGGGAAGTACTGGATGTAGACCGCGTTCATGGCGGCGTAGTCGTCGATGTCGGCCAGGAACACCGTGCACTTCACCAGATCCTCGAGCGTGGCACCGGCCGCGGCGAGCACGGCCATGATGTTGTCGAACGTCTGCCGGGTCTCCGCCTCGATGCCGCCCTCGACGAGCTGCGGGGGATCGACGCCCGGGAGCGCCCCGAGCTGGCCCGAGAGGAAGATCAGGTTGCCCGAGCGGATGGCGTGGGAGAAGACGGGCAGGCGAGCGACGCCCTCGGGGGTGATCACCTGGCGGCGCGGCGACTGGGAAACGGGCACCGGCTGGCGGTCGGTGCGCTCCTCCAGCGTGCACGCGGTCGGGGCGAGCGCCACCAGCGAGGCGAGCGCCACCAGGCGGAGCGACGCGGGGCGGACGGGATGGAGGCGTCGGGGCATCGTGACTCGATCGGATGGGGGCGAGCGCGCACCGGCACGGACGCGGTCAACCTCGGTTGCGGCCCGACGAAACGCCAGCGGGGACGCGCTTGGCGCCGCCCAGCGTCATATTTCCCCGATGCACCCGCCACGCCCACTCGCGCCCCCGCCCCGACTCCTCGTCTCCGCGGCGTCGCACCGAAGCGGCAGCACCCTGCTGCAGCGGTACGTCACGGCTCGATCGAAGACCTTCGTCTGGGGAGAGAACGGCCCCTTCGTGCCCGCGCTGCTGACCGCCCTGGACGGGTGGCCGTCGACGAGGCGCAACGAGCAGGACGTCGAGGCGGTGATGGCGGATCCCACCCTGCCGGAGCGGAAATACACCCCGAATCTGGCACCGCCGCGGGAGGTGGCCGAGGAGGCGATCCGGGAGACGATCCTGCGGGTGTACCGGACCGTTCCCGAGGGCTTCGACGGGTGGGGCTGGAAGGCCATCGGCTACGGACCGCGCGTCGTCCGGCTGCTGCGTTCGATGTTCCCGGAGCTGCGGGTCGTGCTCCTCGTCCGCGATCCGTGGGACGTGGCGCGCTCGATCCGCCGCAAAGGCTGGATCGAGCGGCGGGGCTACTTCGCCGACATGGGGGAGGCGGCCGAGGCGTGGCGTCGGGGCGCAGAAGCCGCCGAACGGCTCGCCGGACTCGACGACCCCGCCTTCTTCCTCCTCCGCTACGAAGACCTGGGCGACCGTCTCCCGGAGCTCAACCGCTTCCTCGGCCTGGCCGACGACCCGGCTCGTGAAGACGAGGTGCTCTCCCGCCGGCTGGGCACCGCTCCGGCGGTGAGCCGCTTCCGGCCCACGGACGACGACGTGGCCGAGGTGACCCGCGTGTGCGGAGAGGTGGCTGCCCGCTTCGGATACGCGGCGCCGACGGTGGAGGCGGGACGGTGAGCACGGACGCGCGACCCGCGGAGTCGACCGCGGCCGGCGTGCTCCGCCACTACTGGCGGGTGGTGGAGGGGCGACCGGGCCACCTGGCGCTTCCGGTCGTCATGATCCTCGTGGCGGGGCTCCTGGAGGGTGCCTCGTACTCGCTGCTGATCCCGCTGTCCGATGCCGCGTCGGCCAGCTCCCTCGCCGAGGTGCTGGAGGGGTCGCGCTGGTTCGGCTGGATCCTCGCCCTCGTCCCCGACGGGCTCCGCGCCTCCGGATCCCTCGAGGGGTGGCTCGTGGTCGTCGTGATCGGGCTCATCATCGTCGGGCGCATCGGCAAGCTCGTCATCGAGTACGTGAACAAGCTCTACGTGGTGCGGCGCAACGAGCGCTGGCGCGTGCGCATCGGCGAGGAGACGTTCGGTCGGGTGCTCGGCTTCGGCCGGCAGTACTTCGACCGTCACGCGGTCGGCCGGATCGACGCGGAGATCGGCTGGTCGAGCTCGGTCCTGGCCCTCCTCGTGGCCAGCGAGGGCCTCTTCAAGAACGCCGTCGGCCTGCTCGTGAAGGCCGCGGTGATGTTCGGCATCTCCGTGCCGCTCTCGATCGCATTCGTGGTCTCGCTCCCCTTCGTGGGCTGGTTCATGAACGTCGTGAACCGGGAGGTCGAGCGGATCGCCCGGCAGAGCGTCGAGGTCGACCGGCGGCTGCGCTCGCGCATTCTCGACATCCTCGGCTCGATCCCGCTCGTGAAGGCGTACTCCCAGGAGCGCCGGACGGCCTCGGCGTACGCCGACGTGCTGCGCGAGGCCGAGCCGCTGGCCGTACGGCGCGACCGCGTCCTGGGCCTGCGCTACCCGGTCGAGGAGGTCGTCATCCTCCTCACGATGCTGATCGTCGAGGGGGCGGTGGTGGCCACCTCGGAGACGTTCGTGAACGGCGATCTCGTGGAGTTCGGCGCGTTCCTGCTCATCCTCCAGCAGGCGCTCCGTGACTACAAGTACATCTCCGAGTTCAGCCTGAAGGTCTCCCAGGAGGTCCCGCGGCTCGACGCCGTCGCCGGGCTCTTCAGCGACGAGGGCAAGTACGTGGTCCCCTCTGGCCCGCGCCGCTTCGAGCACCTCGCCGACGCGATCACCGTGGAGCACCTCGACTTCGCGTACTCGCCGGGCGTGCCCACGCTGAAGGACATCTCGGCGACGATCCCCGCCGGGCAGGTCACGGCGATCGTGGGGCCGACCGGCGCGGGCAAGACGACCTTCGTCGACCTGATCGCGCGCTTCTACGACTGCGCGCCCGGCACGATCCGACTCGACGGCGTCGACATCCGCGAGTACTCCCTCCCGTCGCTCCACGCGACGATGGCCATTGTCAGCCAGGACGTCTGGCTGCTCAACCGGACGCTACGGGAGAACCTCGTCTTCGGCCTCGACCGCGCCGCCGAAGACGACGAGCTGATGGACGCCCTCGACGACGTCGACCTCGCGGACTTCACCGAGGCGCTCCCCCGCGGCCTGGACACCGAGATCGGAGACCGCGGCGTCCAGCCCTCCGGTGGTCAGCGCCAGCGCGTCGCCCTGGCCCGAGCCCTCCTGCGCGATCCCGACATCCTGATTCTCGACGAGGCGACGTCCGCGCTCGACAGCGTCGTCGAGCACCGCGTGGCGCGGGCGATCAAGGGGCGCGCTCACGGGCGGACGCTCCTCATCATCGCGCACCGTCTGTCGACGATCCGCGACGCCGATCAGATCCTGGTGATGAAGGACGGCCGGGTCGTCGAACACGGCGCCTGGGAGGAGCTCGTGGCGGCGGGCGGCATGTTCACGGAGCTGCACTCGGCGCAGTACGGGTCGTGACGGGGTTGGGCACGCGCCGGAGCAGGATCAGCCCGACCACGAAGAGGGCGGTGATGACGAGGAAGGCCGGCCGCTGGCTCCCACCCGCGAGGACCGTGACGGTGCCGAAGAGCCAGGGCCCGAGCGCGGACGACGACTTCCCGCACAACGCGTAGAAGCCGAAGAGCTCCGCCTCCCGCCCGTCGGGGATCAGGAGCGACACGTAGCTCCGGCTCGCGGACTGGACCGAGCCGAGGCCGAAGCCCGCCACCACGGCGAGCCCGAAGAAGACCGTCTTGTCCTGAACGAAGTAGGCCGAGATCCCCGCGGCGATCCAGAGCACGATGACCGCGCGCAGAACCGGCTTGGGACCGTAGACGTCCGCGGGCTTGGCCAGCGCGAACGCGCCCGCGAGGGCTGAGAACTGGACGATCAGGAAGAGCAGGATGCTCTCGGTTCGCGTGAAGGCGAACGTTTCTTCGGCAACCGGTCCCGCCATCCCGATGATGGTCAGGACGCCGTCGATGTAGAAGAAGAAGGCGATCAGGAAGTTGCGCAGGTCCTTCAGGGCCCAGACCTCCGCCACGATCTGGCGGAAGCTGGTGAGCCCCCACCCGGCGGCCTCCCCGAGGGACATCTCGCCCGGCTCGTCGCGCGGAAGGTAGAGGAACGCCGGGATCGAGAAGACGAAGAAGAACACCGCGACCATGACCCAGACGAGCTCGATCGTTTCGACGAGCGGGGCCGCGAGCAGGAGCCCGGCCGCCGAGCCCGCGTACCCCACGCCGAAGCCGAGCCCGGACACGCGGCCCTGCCGGTCCGGCGGCGCGATGTCCGGCAGGAACGAATTGTAGAAGACGAGGGCGCTCTCGAAGCCCACGTTGGCGACGAGGAAGAGGAAGAAGCCCTGCCATGCCATCCCCACGTCCAGCGTGGTGAACATCGTCACGCCGAAGAGGCAGAGCCCCGTGTAGAAGATCATGAACTTCTTCCGCGCTCCGCCCCGGTCGGCGATGGCGCCCAGAAGCGGAGCCGACAGCGCCACGATGATGGCGGACGTGGACAGCGCCCACCCCCACATCTGCGTGCCGCGTCCCCCCTCCCCACCGACGACGGTCCCGGCGTAGAACGCCGAGAACACCGCGGTGGTGATCACCGCCGGGTACACCGAGTTGGCGAAGTCGAACATCGCCCACGCGCCGACCTGCTTCCTGTCCATCCGGTGCCTCTCCCGGAGTAGGGGCCGACCCGCCGCACCCGTCCCGGGCGCAGGCGGAGAGCGGCGAGCCAGAAGAAAGTGACGTGGATGTAACGCGGAGCCGCCCCCGTTGCATCCCCCTGCGGGCTCCGCGAATCTCAGCGGACCGGCGGCGCCCCGGCCGGCCGGGCCGCGCCCGGAGCCTTCGTCCCCCGACCCACGGCAGCATGAATCGACTCGCAGGCAAGCGAATTCTCATCACGGGCGCTTCCGCCGGCATCGGCGAGGCCGGCGCCCGCCAC
>CALJLC010000532.1 GCA_937982605.1 uncultured Gemmatimonadales bacterium
CTCTGGGGGCGCCCGCGACGGCGTGGGGCCGGCGCGTGAGGCTCAGGCGCCGGCTGCCGTCCGCTCGGTGGCCGACGCGATGCTCGGGCGGCTCGTCGAGGCGCAGTACGACCTGAACGAGTACGGAGACGCCGAGGAGTGGTGCCTCGAGGGGCGCGATCGGTTCCCGGACAACTTCCGCTTCGTCCAGTGCCAGATCTACCTGATGACCATGCGACAGGCGCGGCCGGACGTCGCGCGCGCGTGGGCCCTCTACGACGAGATGGCCTCGATGATGCCGGAGGGCGAACAGTCGGAGCTCATCCAGGGCATCACGCGCACCTTCATCGGCGGCGTCATCGGGCGTGCCGGGCTGGCGGATTCGGCCGACGCCGTGATGACCCGCGCCCGGCTGGGACCCGAGGTCGACCCGGTCGAGGAGCAGATGTCGATGGAAGCGGCCATGCGCTCCGTGATCGACGATGTGGACGGCTCGATCGAGCGGCTCGAGCGGTACATGCTCGCCAACCCCGGCCACTTCCCCGGCGAGCACTGGTGGTGGCGAAACGCCGAGCGGGATCCACGCTTCGACAGGCTGCGCGCGGCGCGCTGACCCTCGTCGGCATGGTTGCCGGCCGCGATCCGGGCAGGTAGCGTGGAAGTACGGGGCCCGTCCGACCGCGCGTCGGAACGGGCCTTCGTACGCCCCCCCATCGAAGGATCTCAGACATGCGTTTCCGTATGTCGCTGGCCGTCGCGGCTACCGTCGCGCTGGCCGCGTGCTCAGACCGTGGTGTCCTGTCCCCGCCCACGGATTCCGTCCACTCCGGCCCCTCGTTCGCGATCTCGGACGCGGGCCACGGCGGATCCGCCGGCTTCTGGTTCCTCCCACCCCTCGCCAAGCAGGTCACGACCGAAGGCGAGTTCGACCCGTCGTTCAGCCCGTCGATGTCCGTCTGCGAGCTCGCCGGCAACCCGTCGGCCGTGGCTCCGGGCGGCGATCCCACGGTCGGGTGCGTCGAGCCGCTGAACATCGTGACCCACTTCGCGGCCGGGACCGCGTCGGTCTCGGGATCGAGCTACCAGTTCTCCTGGGACACGAGCCCCGGTGCCGCCAACAACGTCTCGCCGATGGATCCGAGCAAGTTCTATCGGATCATCATCGCGATCGACGGCGCCGAGCTCGGCTACCTCGACGTGAACCCGCAGCGTCCGAGCGGCCAGTCGCCCGGTGAGGACTACGAGGACCTCTACGCGTTCCGGCTCGGGGAGAACCTCCCGGTGAAGTTCTTCCTGAACGTCCAGGCCCGGTGCGCCCTAAGCGACGAGGCCTACGTCATCCAGTGCGTGGCGCAGGGCGTCATCGAGGCCAACGGAGGCATCGTGACCCTCACGTCGGAGCAGGCGGGCTGGGCCAAGATCTCCACCGTCGTCCCACCGGGCGCCCTCCCGGCCGGCTACCCGCAGGTCGTCCTGACGATGGAGCGCATCGACCCGGTGCTCTTCGCCCAGGCCAACGGCGGCGAGGAGTGCATCCCCGGCCTCGGCGGCATCTTCGGCTTCGACGCGCCCATCTTCGGAGACTGCGTGCGCATCACGACGGAGCCCGAGATCGACGTCGACCTCGACGTGAACGCCTTCATCGACATCTGTACCGACTTCAACCCCGCGGACTACCCCTCGATCAAGTTCGGCGAAGAGCAGGACAACCGGCTCCAGATCATCCGCTACGACGAGGACGGCGTCACTCAGGGACTCGCCAACGTGGACGCGACCACGTGCGATCCGATCCTGCCCGCTCCGGACGCGATGGGCTTCTTCCCCGTGCCCCGCGACGAAGGCCTCGTTCGGACGGCCGCGCTGGCGGCGAACCGGGTGGCGAGCTTCTTCGGGCCCGAGCCGCTGATGGCGCACGGAGACATCCGGCTCTCCGGATCCACCAGCGGATTCAGCCGGTTCAGCTGGGGCCTCCCGGGCGAGATGATCAAGCAGCTCGGCGACGACGTGATCATCCAGCAGCAGGAAGACGGCTCCGAGAGCTACGACGTGAACGTCGAGGTGCTGGTGGTCGACGCCGGCACCCCGCCGGGCGATCTGCCGGACTTCCCGGCAGGGTTGGCGCCTTCGACGGTCGAGGGCGCGACGGTGAACTTCGTCGGCTCAGCCGGCGTGACGCCGGGCGAGGTCCTGACGGGCGCGAACGGCGTGGCGGCCGCGCTCTGGACGGTCCCGAGCACCGGGCCCGGCGTGTTCCAGATGGACGCGACCGCACTGGGCCTGCTCGACTCGTCCGTGCCCGACCACTCCGGCGCGATCGACTTCGTGCAGGAGTCCGTCACCTTCACCGCGACCGTGGTGGGTCTTCCGAGCAGCGCGACCCAGTCGCCGCCCCAGGGCACCGTGTTCGAGGGCCTGCCCGGCGAGACCATCCTCACGCCGCTCACGATCCGCGTCGTGGACGCGCGCGGCGAGCCCGTGGTCGGCTTCCCGGTCACGTGGACCACGCTGTGCTCGGCGGATCCGGGGCTCTGCGACGGCTTCGTGAGCAACGATGCGGACGGCGACCCGACCAACGACGACGGCTCCCACCTGGTCACGAACGCCAACGGCGAGGCGACCGGATACTGGACGCTCGCCACGGTTCCGGGTGAGAACACGCTCACGGTGACGGTGGGCAGCCAGAGCCTGAACTTCGTTGCGGCCTCGTGGACCGCCTTAGGCGGCTGCGAGGTCACGGTCGACGGCGACCGGCAGACGGTCGCGGGCGAGTGGGATTGCGCCGTGGACGCCGGAGACCGGCTCCAGTTCCTGGCGAACATCTCCGGCGGAGACACCCCCGCCGAGGTCCGATGGCAGACCGACGACGAGAACATCTACTTCCTCGTCCTCGTGCAGCAGAGCTCGATGAGCAAGACGAACAGCCTGCGCATCGATTTCGACAACACGGTGAACGGCGCGACCGCGGACGACGACGCGATCGGGTACGACGCGTCGAGCGGCTTCTTCGACGAGTACCTGACCGCCCGATGCGTCAACCGCAGCCAGTCCGGCTGCGGGTCGGCCGACACCAACGGGGTCGACGGTGCCGGCGCCCTGGGCAACGACGGGACGTACACCGTCTACGAGCTCTCGCACCCCCTCTCAGGCGACGGAGTCCAGGACTTCGACGTGGCCTCGGGCGATCGCCTCGGGTTCTTCCTCACGCTGCGCATCGGCAACGGCGCGCAGGGGAATACGCAGGTGCCCGGCTTCCGCAACCCGCTCGTGATCACGATCCGCTGACCCGTAGACCCGGAGGACGGG
>CALJLC010000533.1 GCA_937982605.1 uncultured Gemmatimonadales bacterium
AGATCAAGGCGAAGTTCTACATCCCGGTGGCGCAGTGGGGCGCGGTGACGGGCGGGCGCCCGACGTCGCTGCGGCTGGTGGTCGAGACGGCCGGCGCGCCCGAGGCCCTGCTCGACCCCGTCCGACGGGTCGTGCGCGAGATGGACCCGTCGCTCGCGGTGGCCGAGGTGCGCACCGTCGACGACGTCATCCTCTCGGCCGTGGCGCAGCCCCGCTTCGTGATGGTGCTCATGGGAGCGTTCAGCCTCGTCGCCCTGCTTCTCGCCCTCGTGGGCGTGTACGGCGTGGTGGCGTACGGAGTGGGGACGCGAACGAGAGAGATCGGCCTGCGCATGGCGCTCGGTGCGATGCAGGACGACGTCGTGGGCCTGATGGTGCGACGCGGCGTCGGGATGGTGGGCGTCGGTCTGGGCGTCGGCCTGGTGCTGGCCTTCGCGCTCTCGCGGTACCTCGAGGTGCTCCTCTACGGCATGGTCGCACCCACGGACCCGCTCACCTTCGCGTCGGTGGTCGTGGGATTCACCGCGGTGGCGCTGCTCGCCACCTGGCTGCCGTCACGGAGGGCGGCGCGGATCGATCCGCTTCTGGCGTTGAAGGCGGAATAGCTACGGTCCTGGCGCGGGCCGGCTCCTCGCGAGCCGGCCCCGCGCTACTCCTCCGTCAGCAGTCGACGCGGCTCGTAGCGGACGACCCGGAACGCCGGCCCGACGAGCGAGACCAGGGACGCCGCCGCCACGACGAGCGTGCCGACGGCGAGGAGCCCGAGGCCCGGGGCGGCCACCCCGATGACCCGCGCGGCGTTTCGACCCAGGTACCGGGAGGCGCCCAGCCCGGTGGCCAGTCCCGCGGCCAGGAGCGGGGCGGCGGCGACGTACAGGGTTCCGCGGAGGCGCGCGGGTCGCGCTCCGAGAGCGTGGCGGATCCCGAGATCCCGATGGCGCGCCTTCACCCATCGCGTGAAGTGCGCGTACACGCCGGTGACGACGACCAGGAGGCACAGCGCGGCGAAGAGGGTCGCCAGCCGCTGCAGGAAGACCGTGAACACGCGCGATCGGACGACTTGCTCCCGCAGTGTGCCGAACCAGCTCACCGCGTACCCGGCCGGGGTCAGGGCGGCGGCGACCGCCGCCAGTCCCGGGGCGCTCCCGTCCCGGCCGTGCAGGAGGAGGAGCCCACCGGTCACACGCTCGGCGCTCCAACCGCGATAGATCGTCGGCCTCGGCTCGCCCCGGGCCCAGGTGGCCGTCTCCGCCACACCGACGATGCTCAGCTCCTCGCCCTCGATCACGATCGTGGCGCCGACCGATGCGCCTGCGGCGCGGAGGTCGGCGGAGGCCACGGCTTCGCGCCCGTCTCGGGCAGGGCGACCCTCGAGGGGCCGGATGCCGAGCACGTCGAAGAAGCCGTGCGTCGCCTCTTCGACGTACGCCTCCACGGGCGGACCCGACCCGAAGGACACCGAGTCCGCCTCCGCACCGTAGACCGGCATGTGCCGGGTCAGGGCGGCGGTCGCTCCGGGCGTGGCCACCTGCGCCGCCGCGAGGAGCTCGTCCGGTGTGACGCTCCGTTCCTCCGCGGACGCTCGGACGGGGAAGATGCCGACGCCCGCGTTCCGGAAGCCCACGAACGCCCCGTCCAGGCGCCGAGACTCGTTGACGAGCATGCCGGTGAGGACCACGAGCACGGTGCCCAGCGCGGCCTGCGCGGCGACGAGCCCGCCCGATACACGGCCCCCTCGCCGTCGTGCCCTCGCCGCGGTCGTCATCACGATCACCGCGGCCGGCAGCGCGCACAGGGCGGCGCCGAGCACGGCCCCGGCGAGGACGACGACGGTCCCCAGCCCGCCCAGGTCGAGGTTCAGCGTGGACCCCGGCCCGATGATCGGCAGCAGGTGCGGCGCCGCCTCGGTCATCACCCAGCCGAGCAGGAGCCCGATCGACGCGCCGGCCACCGCGAGGAGTCCGGCCTGCTCGACGACGAGCGCCACGATCGCGCCCGGAGACGCGCCGATGGATCGTCGGATGGACACCTCGTCCCGGCGCTCGAGGGCGTCCGCCACCAGGAGGTTGCCTCCGTTGAGGATGCCGGCCGCGAAGGCGGCGAGCGCGAGCCAGAGGAGGGTGGTGAGCGAGCGCCCCACGGGGCCGTTCTCGCCGCCGAAGACCGCCGCGAGGGCATGGGGCAGCTCGATCTTCGCCGCCGGATGGCCGGCGTCCCGCAGCCGGGCCGCGACGGCGGTCGCCGCGGCGGTCGAGTCCGCCACACCCGCGACGACGATGCGGTACGGTCCCGCGGGGCGTTCGCCGGAGACCCAGAGCGAGGGCCGCACGCAGCACGTCGGTCCGTCGAAGTCCGGGTCCGCGACCCCGACGACGGTGACGCTCCGCCCGTCCAGCTCGAGCGTGGCACCGAGCGGGGAGCTGCCTTCGGGCCAGTGGCTGCGCCAGAACGCGTGCGCCAGCACCGCCTGATCCGGCCCGTCGAGGTCGTGCCCGAGGCGCAGGCGGCCGCCGAGCCCCGTCACGAACCCCTCGGGCACCGCGTCCATCGTGACGCGGAGGAGGCCCGCCGGGGTGGCGACGTTGGCCGACTCGAACCGACTCGTGAAGAGCCTTCCGGTCGCCGCGGGCGGCGGCTCGGTCCACGGCGTGGCGGGGTCCAGCGGGAGCATGGCGCGCGAGCCGCCGCTCGAGTCGGTTACGACCACCAGCCGCACCTCCTCCGCGACACCGAGCCGGGGGTGCAGGAGCGCGTCGCGGACCTCCGCCATGAAGGCCACCGCCGCGAGGCCTCCGCCGAGCACGATCGCGAAAGGGAGCGTAAGCGACGGCCGCCGCACGAGCCGCCGAACCGTGTGCCGCAGGCCGAACAGCGTGCGACCCATCCACCTCGGCGTGCCGCGGACGGCCAGGATCAGGAGCGCCCCGACCTGCCGTGCGAGCCAGATACTGGCTCGAAGGCGCCCTGCGCCGGCGAGGCGTCGCTCGTACCCGTCGTTCACGTCGTCGGCGAGCTCCGGGTAGCCCGCGAGCCGGCCGAGCGCTTCCAGCAGGCGGCGGACCACCGGCCCCTCCCCGATCGGCCCGTTCACGAACCCGACTCCGGCGCGTCCGCGAGCCCGAGGCCATCGAAAACGCGCGCCCACATGGCCCGCGATTCGGCGAGGGCCGTGCGTCCTTCCGACGTCAGCGAGAAGAGCCGCTGGCGCCGGCCACCCCGGGGCGAGACGCCGCCCAGTCGGGAGTGGAGGAGTCCTTTCGACTCGAGCCTGCGAAGGGTGACGTGGACCGCCGGCACCGTGGGATCACGCCCGGCTCGTTCGGTCAGGTCCTCGTACGCCACCGTGCCGGTGACCTCGTCGCCCAGCCTGTGCACGGTCGCGAGCACGATCGTCTCCAGCTCGCCCAGGCCGCTCCGTCCCATCGCTCCACCCCCTCGCCGACGCCGGTTTTAAACAAAATAGTATACCGGGTCGGGGAGTCACGCCAGAAGGATAGTCCGGCGATGAGCCGGGGCCGCGCAGTCCCTAGTCCACCGCCGGCATCCCCGCCTGCTCCCGGACCCAGCGCGCAGCCTCCTCGTGCGTGCCGAACCAGACGCCGCCCTTCGCCTTCATGTGCGCGATCAGCCCCTCCAGCGCCACGATCCGGGAGCGGTGCCCGATGACGTGCGGGTGCATCGTGAGCAGGAACATCGTGCGCTCCTCCCACGCCTTGTCGAATTCGTCGATCCACACCTGCATGACGTCACGCGGGTTCATGTAGCTGTTGCCGCGCGGGTTGAAGAGCGGCGCGTCGTCGAGGATCCATTCCACGGGCAGCTCGACCATTCCGGTCGGCTCGCCGTCCTGGACCAGCTCGTACGGCCGGTCGTCGGCCATGAGCGAGCTCTCGTAGAGAAAGCCGATGTCGCGGACGATGCGCAGCGTGTTGGTGCTGTGGTTCCGCGACGGTGCCCGGTAGCCCACCGGTTGCGTCCCGGAGATCTCGGTGATCGTCTCGACGGCCTGTCTCAGGAGCCGCTCCTCGGTCTCCGCGTCGAGCGCGGTATTGAGCTCGTGGATCCAGCCGTGCACGGCGATCTCGTGCATCCCCGACGCCTGGATGAGCCCGGCCTGCTCCGGCGCGAGCTTGAGGCTCCACGCGGGGAAGAAGAAGGTCGACGGCACCTCCTCCCGGTCCATGAGGGTGACGACGCGCGGGAGCGCCACGCGCGAGCCGTACTGGCCCTGGGAGAGCGGTCCGATGCTCACCTGACCGGTCCGCAGCCCTTGCACCGTCTCGTTGTCGACGTCGTACGACAGCAGCACCGCCACGCGCGCGCCACCCGGCCACGACGGGGGGTTGAGATCGCGACCGGCCCGAACCTGGTTCACCGCGTCCCGGACGGTCGCCTCGGACCAGTTCCACGGCTCGTCGGGGTTCTCCTGGGCCGGCGCGTCCGGGACGGAGCAGGCGGCGGCCATCGCGGCCAGCAGGGCGATCGACACGGGGGCGGACACGCGGCCGCGCCGCGGTCGAAACGGGATCGACGTGGTCGGCATGACGGCACTCCTCTGGGGTCTCTCGGGGGAGACCCTGAGCCTACCGTCCCCTCCGGGTCCAGACCAGCACGGCCCCGCCCCCGCCGAGCGTGCCGAAATACGTCGACGCCTCGATCGGCTCGAGGATGGCGATGCTCTCGATGGCGTCGGGGTCGATGTCGAGCGCGCGCGGGCCGGTGATCGGCAAGCCGTCGAGCACGATGAGCGCGCAGCGCCCTCCTCCGTCCGCCGTGCGCACGCGCAGGATCGCCACGCAGAGGCCGATGTCGTCCGAGCCCATCGTGAGGTTCTCGGGACGGTTGACCCGGAGCCCGGCCTGGGCCGTCCGCTCGAGGATCGACCCCATGTCCCGCTTCACCGGGATCGCCTCGATCTTCTCGCGGTCGATCCAGCGGTTGCCGAGCGCGTTCACGGAAAGACCCATGCTCTGGAGCTCTTCCGCGGCCCGTTCCTCGACGGAGACCTCGAGCCCCTCCAGCCCGATCGGCTCGGGCGTGACCATGAGATCGAGCGGCGCGCGCCCCTCGGTGCCGAGGGCGAGGAGAGGCGACCTCGTCTCGTAGTAGCCGAAGCGCTCGGTCACCAGCAGGTACTCGCCGGGCTCCGGCGGCTCGACGACGAACCGGCCCGCGGAGTCGGAGAGCGTGCGCGTACGCTCCTGGCCCGACCGCGCGACGAGTCGGACCACCACGCCGCCGACCGGCCGCTCGGTCACCTCGTCGAGCACCCGCCCGAGAATCGTCTGTGCCAGCGCGGGCGTCGGGGTCACCGCCGCCACGCTCGTGGTGACGACGAGCGCCGCCACGGCGCCCAGGACGCGCGACGGTCGGAGTGTGGGGGTCACGGGGCTCATCGATCGAACCTACGGGTCGGCGCGCCGCGCCTTTCGCCCTCGGTCCGCGTCGGGCACCGACATCGTGCCGTGGCTGACCGGAACGGCCGCACCTCCGACGCGCACGGCCGACGTCGCTCCGCCGGCCCGGTCGGCCTCGACCTGGATGAGGCTCGGGCGACCGATCTCGAGGCCCTGCTCGACGGTCCACGACAGCTCGGCCTCCTCCCGGCCGTCGACCTTCGAGAAGTAACCCCCGAGCGCCGCCGCGGCCGAACCGGTGGCCGGGTC
>CALJLC010000534.1 GCA_937982605.1 uncultured Gemmatimonadales bacterium
GTCGACGTAGCCCGGATAGAAGAGGTCGTAGACGTCGCGGTTGAAGTACGCGAAGCCGCGCGCGTCGAACGCCTGCGCGTTGGCGCGCCCGAAGACGTCCATGAGCGCGATCTGGCGCTCGCCGTACCACGGGTTCTCCGGCGGCGCCGTGGGCGGGAAGAAATACGTCGAGTTGCCGCCCATCTCGTGCAGGTCCGCCACGATGTGCGGCCGGAAGTCGAGGAAGAGCCGGACCTTGCCGCGCGTCTCCGGCTGGGACTGGATGAAGAGGTCCCGGTTCAGGTCGAAGAGGTAGTGGTTCGTGCGACCGCCGGGCCACGGCTCGTCGTGCTCGGCGGAGTACGACGCGTGGTTGGGCCACCGCGCGCGCGACATCGTCGTGTGCTGTACGAAGCGGGCGCGCCCGTCCGGGTTCTCGGCCGGGTCGATGATGACGATCGACTCACGCAGCGTCAGGTCGACGTCGGCGTTGCCCTGCGCCGCCAGGAGGTGGTACGCCTCGGCCATCGCCGCGCCGCTCGAGCTGATCTCGTTGCCGTGCACGCCGTGCATGAGCGCGGTCACCACAGGGAGCTCCGCGACGAGCTGCTCCAGCTCGGCGTTCGAGAGCCCGCGCACCGCGGCGAACCGGTTCAGATCGGCGCTCACCTCGTCGAGCCGGGCCATACGCTCGGGTGACGCGATCACCAGCGCCACGAGCGGCCGGCCTTCCCAGCTCTCGGCGTAGCGGATCAGCCGCGTCCGCTCGGGCGCGGCCTCCGCCAGCGCCTCGAAGTAGCGCACGATGTCGTCGGGGTGGGTGACCTCGTCGCGGACCCCGTGTCCGACCACCTCCTCGAGCGTGGGGATCGCAGGATCGTATCGGGTGCCGGGCGAGAGCTCCTGCGTCGGCGCGGGGACCTGGACGAGGGCGGCGAGCACGAGGGTACCGAGCATCGGGTCGTTCCTGAGTGGGTTGGGCGTCTGGTGTTCGGCCGGAAGGTCCGTATAGTCGGGGATCTCACGCCGCTTGGCGAGACGCCCTTCGACGCGATCCCCGGAGCCATGCCCCGCACCACGCCCTTCCACGCGTGCCTCGAGCCCCTCAACCGGACCGGAGTCTGGAAGCACTGGTCCGGCTACCTCGTGGCGCCGCAGTACCAGTACTCGCTCAACACCGAGTACTATGCGATCCGGAGCGGCGCGGCTCTGCTCGACACGTCGCCGCTCTTCAAGTACCGGTTCCGGGGAGGGGACGCCGCGGCCCTGCTGGGTCGTGTCCTGGCCCGGGACCCCGGGGCCTGTCCCGTGGGACGGGCGCAGTACACCTGCTGGTGCGACGAGGGCGGCTGGATCGAGCAGGACGGCGTGATCCTTCACGTCGAGGAGGACGACTGGCTCCTCACCGCGGCCGAGCCGGCCCTCCGGCACTTCCGCGAGGCGGCCCGCGGCCTCGGGCTCTCCGACGTCACCGTCGAGGACGTCTCGGACGCCTTCGGCATCCTGGCTCTCCAGGGCCCCCACGCGCACGACGTGCTCGCCGGGCTGACCGACGCGGTCGCGCCCCTGCGCTTCTTCGGCCTCACCCGGACCTCGATCGAGGGGTGCGACGTCATCGTCTCTCGCACGGGCTACACCGGCGATCTGGGCTACGAGCTCTGGATCCGGAGCGGGGACGCCGAGACGGTGTGGCGGGCGCTCACGATGGCCGGGCGGGGTCACGGTCTCACGCCGATCGGGACGACTGCGCTCAAGATGGCGCGGGTGGAGGCGGGGCTGCTGCTCATGGGCGTCGACTTCCATCCGTCGCGCTTCGCGTGGGTCGACGCCCAGCGCGACTCGCCGCTGGAGCTCGGCTGGTCGTGGATGTTCCGCAAGCTCGAGGACGACGGGCGCGACTTCGTCGGCCGCGCGGCGATCGAGGGGGAGCTGCGGGACGGCTCCAGCCGCTGGCGAATGGTCGGCCTGGCGGTCGACTGGGAGGACTACGAGCGCGTCCACGCGGACGCCGGGATCCTCCCGCCGCTCCACGAGCTGTACGCGGAGTCGACGATGAGCGTCTATCGACGCGGCGAGACGCCGTGGGACTACGCCGGATACGCGAGCAGCTTCCTCGCCTCCACGCTCCTGCGCCGGCCGATCGCGCTGGCCAAGCTCCCGCTGGAGCTCGCCGAGCCGGGTACGGAGGTCGACCTCGAGGTCCAGGTCGTGCGCCAGCCCAAGACCGTGCTCTCCCGGGTGGTGCGGCTGCCGTTCTACGACCCGCCACGCAAGACCGCGCCGGTCGACGCCCCGAGCCCGGTGGCCCGGGCGGCCGGCGCCGGGTCCATCGGCGGCTCCGCGCCCTCCGGCGCGTCCTCGGCGGCGGAGGCGGTCCGATGAGCACCAACGGACGGTACGACGCCATCGTCGTCGGCGGGGGGCACAACGGCCTGGTCAACGCCGGCTACCTCGCCCGGTCCGGGCTGAAGACGCTCGTGCTCGAGCGGCGCCACCTCGTGGGCGGGGCCGCCATCACGGAGGAGCTCGTTCCGGGCTTCCACTTCACGACCTTCTCGTACGCGCTGAGCCTGGTGCGGCCCGAGATCGTGCAGGAGCTCGATCTGGTGGACCACGGCATGATGGTGCTGCCGCTCATCAACACCTTCCAGCCCGGCTTCGACGGCGAGTATCTCCTGCTGGGCTCGGATTCCTGGGCCAACTACCACGAGATCGCGCGGCTCTCCCCGGAAGACGCCGAAGCCTCCCGGGAGTTCGGCCACCGCGTGGCCCGCGTGGTGCGGGCGCTGAAGCCGTGGTTCGACCGCATTCCCCCGAACTGCGTCAGCGACGATCCGGCCGAGCTGGCCGCCGTGGCCGAGCTGCACGCCTACCTCGACGGGCTCGATCCCGAGGTGAAGTCCCTCATGGAGCGCTTCGCCGAGTGCAGCGCGGCGGAGATCCTCGACGACTGGTTC
>CALJLC010000535.1 GCA_937982605.1 uncultured Gemmatimonadales bacterium
CCCCCGCGTCCCCGCCGCCACGCGGAAGGCCTAGGCCGAGGCGGAGGACGTCTTCGGCCGTCTCATCCCCTTCGGCGTCTTCCTCGCGGGTGGCGCGGGGATCGCCTACGTCTGGGGCGACGCCATGGTCCGCTGGTACCTGACGAGCGTGGTGGGGCTGTAGGTACGGGCGTCGGCAACGGCTTCATCCCCTCCGCAGCAACGCGCTCGCCGCGCCGGGCGCCACCCGCCACAGCCCGTGCACGGCCCGGGCGAACCCCACGCGGATCTCGGTGCGATCCGCTTCGAGGCCCTCCACGATGCGCCGGGCGACCTCGGTCGGATCCATCTTCTTCGACCCCCGGCCGGCGGTCATGGCCGTGTCGACCAGCGGCGGCAGGACGTCGACCACCCGCACGCGCTCGCCTGCGACCTGCCAGCGAAGGGCCCGAGTGAAGCTGCGAAGCCCCGCTTTGCTCGCGGAATAGACCGGCGCGGAGCGCTTCGGCGCGAGCGCCAGCAGCGAGGTCACGTTCACGACGACTCCGGGATCGTGCGCACGGAGGTCGTCGAGGAAGAGCGAGGTCAGCAGCGTCGGGGCGAGGAGGTTGACCGTCAGCTCGGTGCTCGCCCAGCGGGTGCGGTCGTCGACGTCGGTCGCCACCCACTCGTGGTTGAATTGCACGCCCGCGTTGTTGACCAGGATGCTCGGCGCGCCGAAGTCCCGCCGGAGGCGGTCCGGGAAGGCCAGGACGTCGTCCGCGTCCGAGAGGTCGCAGCGGAAGTGGCGGACCCGCTCGCCGAAGGCCTCGAGGGCCGCCGGGCCGCGGTCGCTCCGGCTGCACGACGCCACGCGCGCGCCGCGCGACGCGAAGGCCCGCACCAGCTCGAGCCCGATTCCCCGGCTTCCGCCCGTCACCAGCACCGTCCGTCCTTCGATCCGCATCGTCTGCCTCCTTTCGATCTCGTGGATGGCGGCGCACGTTCCGGCACCGTCGCAGCTCCACGATCGCGCGCGTCGGGGCTCGAGGATTGAGTCGGCGCGCCACGCTCCTGAGCCCACGCGCCAATGTCCGGTCAGATCCTGCGAACCGTGGTGGAGGTCGTGCTGGCCGGACTCGAGCGGACCGAGGCCCGGGAGGCGCTGCGCCGGGACGGCCTGACCTGGACCGAGGGGGACGACCCCGCCATCCCGCTCGCGCCCTACCGGCGGCTCCTCCAGGAGGTGCTCGACGGGCTGGGGGGCGCGCCGATTCTCGAGGCCGGGCTCCAGCTCCGCCACGCCGTGCACCCGCTCCTCTTCGTTCTGATCAACTCGGACCGACCGGAGGTGCTCATCCAGAAGGAGGAGCGGCTGGCGCGGTTCATCCACTCGCGCCACCGGGTCCGGATCGTGGCCGCCGAGCCGGGCGCGTTCGCCCTCGAGCACACCGCCGCGGACGGTGCCCGCCCGCGTCCCGCGGAGAACCTAGCCTCGGCCGGCCAGCACGTGGCCATGCTCGAGATGATCGGGGCGCGCGGACTCACACTGCGCTTCCCTCGCTCGGCGTGCCCGGACGCCTTCGCCTACCGGGACGGGCGTGTCGACACCGTGGCCGGTGCCGACGGATTCGAGCTCTGGGACTTCCGGTGGGACGACTTCGTGCCCAGCCGGACGCCGATGGCCGGCCTCGACGACCTCCTCCTCGACCAGGCGCGTCTCTCCGAGATCCAGGAGCGACCCGGAGTCGCGGCGGCCGTGGAGCGGGTGCTGCGGGAGGATCTGGCCCGAAGATGGCCCGTGGAGGAGGTGGCCGGCCGACTCTACATGTCGGCCCGCACGCTCCAGCGGCGGCTCAAGGACGTCGGAGTGACCTTCACGGAGCTGGTGATGCGCGTACGGGTGGCCGAGGCCATGCGGCTGCTCCGGGAGTCGGAGCTGAACGTGACCGCCATCGGGTACGCGTGCGGCTTCGCCGACTCCGCCCACTTCAGCCACAGCTTCAAGCAGGTCACCGGGGAGGCGCCGGGCCGGTGGCGGACGAAGGGGGGAGGCGTCAGCGACTGATGCCGACGCCGAGCTGGAAGACGTGGTAGCTGTTGAACAGGCTCGACGTGAAGTGCTCCCTCAGACGGGACTCGACCGCGAGCCGGAAGCCCTCCGACGCACCGTCCGCGTCGATGTCGATCTGCGGATCGGGCGCACCCCTCAGCCACCAGCCGGCCCACTCCACGAAGGCCGTGACCCCGCGCGAAGACGTCCACGCCCAGCCGACGCCCAGCGCCGGTCGCACGCCGGGTCCGCGTGACACGGTCAGCCGGAGCGCTCCCGTGGACGGATGGCCGTCGGCTCGGCGGGGACGATCGTCGAAGAGCATGGTCTCCGTGTCCCGGTCGTTGAAGACGATCCCGACCGACAGGTAGGGGCTCCACCGTGTCGGTCTGAGGCGGGTCTGGAGATAGGCGCGCTGCCCGACGCGCTCCTCGGATCGGACCAGCCCGTCGAGGCGCGTGGACCCGGCGTTGAACCAGGAGCCGTCCCGGCGGATGCGGTCGGCGATCTGCCACGAGAGCCCGAACCAGGCGAGCTCGTTCGCCTGATATCCGGCCGAGACGCCGAGCTTGAACGAACCGTGGAAGGGGAGCTCTCCCAGCTCGAGCGCCAGCGTCCAGCGGCCTTCGAGATCCACCTCCTGCGCGGACAGCGGGAGGGGGCCGGGCGTCCCGTAGCCGACCAGCGGCGCGAGAGAGAAGACGACAGGGACGAGCACCGCACGCCGCATGAGCACCTCCGGAGGAGTGGACATGCTCCGAAGCTCACCGGCGGGCCGGCGCGGCGATTGTGGAGAGACGCCGCGTGGTTGTACCGAGGCGCCAGGGATCCCGCGGCTACGGGTCCGAGCAGTCCCGACGGTACCCGCAGCGCTCGCAGATCAGCTTGCAGTGCAGGTCGAGCATCGGCGCCCCGCAGAGGTCGCAGAGATAGGTGACGCCGGCGGAGGTCGGGGGATCCTCCGGGTCGCGACGCTTCGGCTCGCCCGGGTGGGGACGCCCCCCGCCCGTCCTGCTCACGGCCCCGCTTCCGGGTCGCCCGTCCCGATCCCCGCGCGGAGGTACGCGCGCGACAGCGTGACGTAGTGGGCGCCGCCGCCCTCGATCCACTTCGCGGCCGATCCCTCCAGCGTCTTCTTGACCACTCCGGGCACGCCCGCCACGACGCTGCGCTCGGGGATCTCGGCGCCTTCGAGCACGACGGTGTTGGCGGCCAGGACGCACTCGGCCCCGACCCGGGCCTTCTGGAGGATCACGGCGTTCATCCCGATCACCGTGCGGTCGCCGATGGTGCAGCTCTCGAATTTGGCGCCGTGTCCCACGGTGACGTCCGCGCCGATGACGGTGGGGCCCCAGCGGCCGACGTGGACGACGCAGTTCTCCTGGACAGAAGTCCGGGGGCCGACGACGATCGGGTGGTCGGGGTCGTCGCCGCGGAGCACGGCTCCGAACCAGATGCTCGATTCGGCGCCGATCTCGACGTCCCCGACGACCACCGCCGTCGGGGCCAGGAACGCGCTCGGGTGGATGCGCGGCGTCTTGCCCCCGAACGACAGGATCGTCGCCACGCTACTCCTCGACGGTCGGCGGGGAGACGAGACGGGTGAGGCGTGCCCGGAGGACCTGGGTGTCCGAGGCATCGAGCACCTCGATGCGGATCCCGTCGGCGTCGAGCGTGCGGCCCTTGTCGGGGACGTGGCCGAGCTCCTCGAGGATGAGGCCGTTGAGCGATCGGTGCTCGGTCTCGGCGAGCGCGACGTCGAAGTGCTCCGAGATGTCGCGCAGGTCCACGCTCGCGTCGACCTCGAGGACGTCCTGCGAGACGTGCACGATCTCGTCCTCCTCCCGGTCGGTCTCGTCGCGGATGTCGCCGACCAGCTCCTCGAGGATGTCCTCCATCGTCACGAGGCCGTCGGTGCCCCCGAACTCGTCGGCCACGATCCCCATGTGGATCCGGCGGGCCTGGAAGTCCTGCAGGAGCTGGGTCAGCGAGAGCGAGCCCGGAACGAAGAACGGCTCGCGCGCCAGCTTCGAGAGCGGCAGGCCGCGGTCCCCGTCGGCGGCATATCGCTGGTACGCTTCGCGGACGTACACGATGCCGGTGACGTCGTCGACGGTGTCCCGATAGACGGGCACCCGGCTGTACGGCACGTCGGCGAGCTGGTCGATGACCTCGCCGAGCGTGAGCGTCTCGCTCCAGGCGAAGATGTCGACGCGCGGCACCATGACGTCCCACGCCGTCGTCTCGTCGAGCCGGAACGCGCGTTCGATGAGCCGGTTCTCCCCCTCCTCGAGGACTCCCTCCTCCTCGCCGATCTCCTGGATCTCCCGGAGCTCGCGCTGCTGGTCGGTCAGAGCTTCGAGGTTCCCGGCGATGTGCTCCTCCAGCCGCTCCACCGGTACGGTCAGCGGCCGGGAGATCCGCTCCACGATCAGCAGCACCGGCGCGGCGGTGAGCGCGAGCCGGACGGGACGGTGCGCGGCGATGAGGTGCGGAATCAGGTCGGCGAAGACGACGACGATCAGCACACCCACGATGGTCGACACGACCGGGCCGGCCTGGCCCCACGTGGAAACACCGGTGAGCGCCATCACGCCCAGGGCGGACAGGTCCATCGCCTGCGTCACGACGCGGACGCTGGCCTGCACGGCGTGCTTCCGCTCCCGCACCTCGGCCAGCGCGCTCGCGCCCTCGAAGCCCTCGTCGGCAAGGGCCCGGACGTGGGAGAAGGCGATCCCGAGGCAGGCGTCGTGGATGGCCGTGAGGACGGCGGAGGCGAGCAGCAGGAGGAGGACCACGCCCGCGGCGAGGCCGATCATCGACTGGCCGCCCCGTACGGACTCGGAGGGTGGTCGTCGCTGCTACGGACTACGTCCAACCCTGGCTCTCCTCCAGGAGTTCGTGGATCACGTCCCGCGTCGTCCGACCGTCCGCCTCGGCCTCGAAGTTCAGCACGAGGCGGTGGGCCAGCACCGCGGGCGCGATCGACCGCACGTCATCATACGACGGAAGCGGCGCTCCGCGCGACGCCGCGCGCGCCTTGGCGCCCAGGACGAGGTACTGCGACGCCCTCGGTCCGGCGCCCCAGGCCACGTACCGTCCCGTGACGCCGGCGGCCTCGCTCCCCGGGCGCGTGGCTCGGGCCAGCCGCACGGCGAAGGAGACGAGCGAAGGGGGCGCCGGGACGCGCCGCACCAGTCCCTGCAGCTCGATGAGCTCCTGGGCGCTGATCACGCTGCGCACCTCCGGATCGTCCTCTCCGGTCGTGCGCATCGCGATCTCCTCTTCTTCGTCCCGACTCGGATAGTGGATCGGAAGCTCCAGCATGAAGCGGTCGAGCTGCGCCTCGGGCAGGGGGTAGGTGCCCTCCTGCTCGATGGGGTTCTGCGTGGCGAGCACGAAGAACGGCTCCGGCAGCACGTGCCGCTCGCCGCCCACAGTGACCTGCCGCTCCTGCATCGCCTCCAGCAGGGCCGCCTGCGTCTTGGGCGGGGTGCGGTTGATCTCGTCCGCGAGGATCGTGTTGGCGAACACGGGGCCCTGCATGAACTTGAAGGTGCGGGTGCCCGTGGCCTTGTCCTCCTGGATGACCTCGGTGCCGGTGATGTCCGCCGGCATGAGGTCGGGGGTGAACTGGACGCGGTTGAAGGAGAGGTTGAGGCTGCGGGCCAGCGTGGACACGAGCAGGGTCTTCGCCAGGCCCGGCACGCCCTCGAGGATGCAGTGGCCCCGGCTGAAGATCGCGAGCAGCAGCTGCTCGACCACTTCGTCCTGGCCGATGATCACCTTGCGGATCTCGTCGCGGATCTTCGTGTGGGCGTCCTTGAGCTTCTTGATCGCTTCCCTGTCGTCCATGCCTGGTTCCTTCTCTTGTCTTTGTACGCGCCCCGGGGCCCCGCGCTTCCCGTCTAGCGGCTGAGGATCGGGAGATGGTTGTAGGGGAGCTGCAGGATCAGCAGCCCGATGCTCGTCCCGTACACGAGCCCGACGTGGTCCCCCTGCCACGACCCGTTGCCCTGCTGCATCCGCAGCAGGTAACGCTGCACGTCGGCGTAGTACTTCTGCCAGTGCTTGTCGCCCTTCTGCCAGACCGCCTGGGACCAGTAGAGCTGCGTGTAGAAGTAGTGGCCGCCGCCGCTCGTGGTGGGCTGGCACGTGCGGCTCGCGTACTCGAAGGCGGCCGTGGCCATCTTCGAGTCGTAGGCGCCGGCGTTGTAGAGCACGGCGCACGCGGCGGCGGTCAGCGCCGGCCGGCTGCCCCGGGCCCGGACGCTGTAGGAGACGCCCCCGTCGGGGTTCTGGGAGCGCTCGATGTAGCGGATGGCGTTCTCGATGGTCTGCTTCGGCACGTGGAGGCCCGCGTTGCGGCAGGCCCGGAGCGCCTGGATCTGGGTGATCGTCACGGAGCCCTCGTCGCCGTTGGCGTCGGGCGTGTAGAGCCAGCCGCCGTCGTTGCTCTGGGACCGCGCGATGAGCTGGATGGCCGCCTGCAGGCAGACCTTGATCTTGCGCTGCCGGTCCTTGTCCTCCTCCATGCCGTAGGCCTGGGCGAGGAACAGGGTGGCGAAGCCGTGCCCGTACATGGACCGCGACTCCTCGCTGGGCGCGGTGATCAGCCCGCTCGGCTGCCGGCTCGCGAGGCAGAAGCTGACGGCCTTCCGCACGTTCTTCGCGTAGGGCCCGCGGACCGGCGTGGAGCCGCCGCCCATCAGGGCGAGCCCCGCGAGGCCGGTCATCGCGACCGGGTACGACCCGTAGCCGCCGCCCGTGCGCCATGAGCCGTCCTGGCTCTGCTCGCGGGCGAGGAACTTCAGGGCCTTGTCGATGGCCGCGCGCGTGTCCGCCGTCACCCCGTCGGGGTGGGCGGGGACGGTCGCGTCCTGGGCGTGGCCCGGGGCGAGAAGCGCGCCGGCGAGGAGCGGAAGGGCGAGCAGGGCCGGCCTCGTCAGCTTCATGGGGCCAGTCTAACCGCGCCGTGCGGCGCGACTCTGTCACCTTTTCCCCGCCAGCCGGAAGGTCCCGAAGGGGTGTCCCACGAGGAGCTCGCCCCCCCGCGCCGCGAGGGCCGGAGGCGTGTCGTAGCGGGCCTCGGCCCGCGGCACGAAGTCCAGCTCGGCGGTCTCCCGGCCCCCCTCGACGACGAAGACGGGCTGGGGCGCGATCGACCCGAGGGCCGCTTCGCGGTCGTAGAGGCGCAGCGACGCCCCCCGGGGTCCGCTTGCGATGCAGCCCACGTAGTGGCGGGTCAGGATCGGCCGGCCGTAGGCCGTGCCCCGCGGGGGGATCGCGTACGCGAGCGCGTCCAGCCCCTGGAGATCGACCCGGAACAGCCGCGAGCCCGTGTCCTCGAGCCCGCCGGTGAAGGTGTAGACGAAGAGGCGGAAACCGTCGCGCAGGAGCGTCACCTCCCGCAGCAGCGCCGGCGCCGCCCGGGCCACGTGCCGGTCGTTCGCGAGGTCGACGAAGTGGAGGTTGTCGCCGTCGCCGCCGTCGTGGAACACGACGCCCTGGCCGTCGGCGTGCAGGGTCGCGGCCTGGGGCGACCACGCCTTCAGGTCCATGTCGTGGGCGCGCCGGCCGGTGCGCGCGTCGACGATCCGGAGGCTGCCCGTGCCGTCGGTGCGGGACACCGTGACGATGCACAGGCGGCCGAGGGGATCCAGGACCGGGGGCGCGACGAGGCGCAGGTCCTCGGGGACGTCGATGCGGTTCACGCGCCGTCCCGAACCGAGGTCGTAGACGTGCACCCACGACTCCCAGCCGACCGCGGCCATGCGGCCGGCGACGGAGGGCGCCCCGACGGGCCTCGACGTCACGACGCTCGTCAGCTTGGCGTCCGAGACCGCGGCAGTCGCCGTCTGCCGCGTCCGTGGAACTCCGACGACCTCGCCCGCACTCGCGGCACCGAGGCTGGCGGACTACCAGTTCGGCAACATGCAGGGGGGCACGCTCGCGCCCACGGCGTTCGAGTATCGGATCGGCACGCGCTCGACCCATGTGTTTTCGATCGTCGTGCGAGGGAACGCCCGCCACGAGTTGCGCTTCGAAGACGCTCCCGACTTCGCGGCCGATTGGGTGTCCTTCGACCGGCTGCCGGCGGCGTTCCGCGACTCTCTGACGGCCCGCCTGGCCGAGATGCGCGGCATGCGCAACCGCGGAGCTCCGCCTCCGCTTGGGCTCTGACGATCGTCTGGGCCGTTACGGCAGGCACTGGCGCACGATTTCAAGCACCCTCGGCATCCGTTGCGGCTCGATGAGGCTGATGCGCACGTACCGGTCGCCCAAGGTCTCTCCCATGCCCTCGGGGGTTCGGACGATCAATCCCGCCTTGGCCAGAGCGGCGGCCCACGCGGCGGCGGACATCGATCCCGGCGCCTCCACGAGCACCGCGCCGAGGTGCCCGGACGTCGCGCGCAGGCCCAGTTCCCGCAGCGCCTGCGCGAACGCCGCGACGCGTCGGCCGGTCTCGCGCCACAACGGCTCGTAGTACGGGCGGGCCTCGACGGCCGCCGCCGCCGCGGCGAGGGCGGAGGTGCCGATGATCCACGGCGGGGTCCGCTCGACGATCCGCGCCGCGGCGTCGGGCGCGCAGGAGGGGTACGCGGGTCGGAAGTCGCTGAGGGCGTACGCCTTCG
>CALJLC010000536.1 GCA_937982605.1 uncultured Gemmatimonadales bacterium
GCGTGTCCTTCCTCGAGGCGAGGTGCGCGGGCGGCCCCGAGCTCCGGGCGGCGGGGGAGGCGCTCCTGCGCGCCGGTGACACGCGCCCCGACTTCCTCGAGCGGCCGGTGGTGGCGCTCTCGGCCGATCCCGGGCTGACCTCGCCCGAGGTGGAGCCGGGAGCGGACCGGATCGGGCCGTACCGCATCGTACGACCGCTCGGGCACGGAGGGATGGGCGACGTCTTCCTCGCCGTGCGGGACGGAGACGGATTCCGGACTACGGTGGCGCTGAAGGTGATCCGGCGCGGCTTCGACACCGAGCGCGTGCTGGACCGCTTCCGGCAGGAGCGGCGGATCCTCGCGGAGCTCCGTCATGCCAACATCGCGGCGCTCGTCGACGGCGGAGCCACCGAGGACGGTCGGCCGTACTTCGTGATGGAGTTCGTGGAGGGAGAGCCGATCGACGTGTACTGCGAGTCGCGCCGCCTCCCGCTGCGTGCACGCCTCGAGCTCGTGAGGACGCTCTGCTCGGCGGTCCACCACGCGCACAGCAACCTGGTCGTGCATCGGGACATCAAGCCGGCCAACGTCCTGGTCACGCCGAACGGCGTGCCGAAGCTGCTCGATTTCGGGATCGGCAAGGTGCTCGACGCGGACGGGGACGCGTCGGCCGTGACGGTCGTCGAGGAGCGGGCCCTCACCCCCGAGTACGCGGCCCCGGAGCAACGCGTCGGAGCACCGGTCACGACCGCCACCGACGTCTTCGGACTCGGGATGCTCCTGTACCGGCTCCTCACCGGGGGGCTCCCCTGGGAGCCGGCCGACGGGTCCGGTGGCGAGTCGGAAGGGGACCGGAAGGCCGGAGGACGCCGAGTCGGAAGCCCGACGCCGCCCAGCCGGCGTGCTTCCGGGCTCACCCTCTCCGCCGAGGTCGACGCGATCGTCCTCAAGGCGCTGCGCGAGCGACCGGAGGAGCGGTACGCCGGCCCCCTCGCGCTCGCCGACGACCTCGACCGATTCCTCTCGGGTCGGCCGATCCTGGCCCGACCGCCGAGCGCCGTCTACGCCGCCCGCAAGTTCGTCGCACGTCATCGGGCCGGGGTCGTCGCGGCTCTCGTCCTCGTCCTCTCCCTGGTGGGCGCGACCGCCTACACGTGGCGCCAGTCGCTGCGCGTGGCCGCGGAGCGCGACAAGGCGCTCGAGGTCCGGGGCTTCCTGCTGGAGAGCTTCGGTGCCGCGGCTCCAGACCGCGAAACGGGTGACCCGGTCACCGCGCGGGCCATGCTCGACGGCCAGGCGGCCGTGGTCGTGGACCAGTACGCCGACGATCCGGAGCTCCGGGCCGAGATGATGATCGTGCTCGCGGAAGGCTACGAACGGCTCGGGCTCTTCTCCGACGCGGAGACGTGGGCCGAGCGGGTCGTCTCCGACCCGGAGGTGCTGGACGCCGCCGGGCTCGCCTCGGCGCAGACGCTGCTGGCGTGGACCTGGCACCAGCAGGGGCGCTCGCGAGACGCCGAGACGCTCCTGGTCGAGGCCGTGGCGCGCGCGCGCACCGGTGTCGGAGGGGAGCGCATCCTCGCCCGGGCGCTCAACGACCTGGGCGTCGTACAGGAGGCACTCGGCGACTACGAGGCGGCGCGCCAGGCTCATGAAGAGGCGCGGTCGCTGCGAACGGAGCTCTTCGGGCCCGGGCACCGGAGCGTGGCCGTGAGCTCGGCGAATCTCTCGGCGATCCACTACCGACTGGGTGACGTCCCGGCAGCCGTGCGCGAGGCGGAGCAGGCGCTCGAGCTCCTCCGCCGCGCCTTCGGGCCGGACCACCAGCGCGCGATCATCGTCCAGAGCAATCTGGCGGTCTTCAAGCTCGTCCAGGGGGACCTCGAGGGCGCGGAGGCCGACTATCGCGACCTGTGGGCGCGGCAGTCCCGGGTCCAGGGCCCGGAGCACCCGGTCACCGTGCGCGTCATGATGAGCCTGGCCGCCGTGCTGAGGCAGTCGGAGCGGTGGACGGAAGCCGAGCGCGTCCTGCGCGAGGCGCTCCGCATCGAGAACGGACGTGCCGAGCCCAACCGGGTGGACGTCGCCTTCTCGATGGTCCAGCTCGGCGACGTCATCTCGGCCGGCGGGCGGCACGCCGAAGCGGTGCGCCTGCTCGAAGACGCACTCGACCTGGCGATCGCGGCGCTGGGTGCGGAGCACGTGAGCGTCGCGGAAGCCCAGAGCGGGCTCTCGCGGGCGTACGAGCGCGTCGACTCGGTCACGCGATCGCTCGGGTGGCAGGAGGCCGCCGTCTCCACGCTCGTCGCGTCGCTGGGAGCCGAGCATCCCCAGACGGTGTCGGAGGTCGACCGCCTGACGGCGCTGCGAGAGCGGGTCGAAACCCGCTGATCACCCCCCCGCCGGTTTCTCGCGTACCTGAGCACGGGCCGCTCCGGCCCGGGTCCCCGTGCACGAGGAGTCGATGATGCGACGGATGATCGAACGGGCGCGACACGCACCGCGCCTGGTGCTCTCGTTGACGTTGATGGCCGGTCTCGTTCAGGGATGCGGTACCGATCCGACGAACCCGGACGACGGGGATCCCCCGGATCCGCCCGCGAACCAGGCTCCCGTCGCGGCGGCCGGGCCGGACGGCGCCGTGAGCGTCGGGATCGCGGTCGCCCTCGACGGGTCGGGCTCCACGGACGCGGACGGCGACGCGCTCACGCACGCGTGGGTGCTGACCGCTCCCACCGGCAGCGCCGCGACCCTCGACGACCAGACCAGCGTCGCGCCGAGCTTCGTCCCCGACGTGGAGGGCGCGTACGTCGTGACGCTGACGGTGAGCGACGGAACGGACGACAGCGCCGCCGACGAAGCGACGATCACCGCGGCGGACAACACCGTCACGCAATCCGTCCCGGCCGCCTCCGGCGGCTCGCTCGACTCGTCGGACGGGGCGCTGAGCCTGGTGGTTCCCCCCGGCGCGCTGGCCGCCGATACCGAGATCCACGTGACCCCGCTCGGCTCACGCCAGCTCCCGCCGGCGATCGCCGGGCTGCCCGGGGAGAAGGCGGCGTACGACCTCGGTCCGGACGGGACGACGTTCTCGTCTCCCGTGGAGATCTCGTTCGACGTCGACGACGCGGTGACGAGCGGCGGGGGCCGTGCGGCGATGGCCGTCTCCTTCCTGGTCTCGGAATCCGGGGGCAGCCTGGAGGAGATGAGCGACGTTGAGCTCGCGCAGGACGAGGCGGATCCGACCTCGGCGACGCTGAGCGGGGGTCTGTCGCACTTCTCGCACGCGATCTTCGCGTCGCCCTCGATGACCTTCACCATCGAGGCACCGGACGAGCCCCGCGTCGGCGAGGCGTTCGACGTCACGTTCACCCTCGACCTCACCGGTCTGACCGACCCGACGTTCACCGCGTTCACGACCTTTCTCGAGGACCGCTCCCCCGCTCCGGTCGGACCGGAGCCGCAGGGCGTCTTCCGCCAGGACTTCCCGACCGGGACCTCGGTGAGCGTGATCACGAACCGCTACGAGTGCCAGGAGGCGGGCGAGGGCGAGGTCCGCGTGGCGCTCCAGTTCGCGGCTCCGCCGCTCGTCGCCCTCATCCACCTGGGCAAGGACGTCCTGTGTGCGGCGGCGCCACCCGCCCTCGAGACCACCCTGATTCCGAATCTGTACCGCGCCCAGCGACTCCTCCCCGTTCCGGGCTCCGGACAGGAGATCACCACGGGCGGCCTCGTACGGAGGGTGAATCTGGAGACGAAGTCGGTCGTGGAGCTGAGCGAGGCCAGCGGCGATCCGCCGGAGTGGGTCTTCGCGCTCTCGGACGGAGCCTACCTCGTCCACTCGACGCTCGGCTCGGTGGATCGCTTCGAGCCGGGCGCCGAACCGGAGACGAACCCCGTCGCGTCGTTCGATCAGGCGCGGCACGTGACGCCCGTGAGCGCGAACACCGTGGCTCTGGCGTCGGCCTTCGGGGACCTCGGCCTCATGACCTACACACCGGGGGGGGCGTCCGGCTCGTTCCAGGACGCCTTCCGAAGCCTCGATCCCGAGACGAATCCCCAGCAGAGCCCACCGACGAACCTGCAGGCCATCTGGGTGTCGCCCGACGGGCAGGCGTTCGTGGGCGCCGTGACGGAGGGAGACGGGGACTCGGCCGCCAACGACACGCGTGCGGCCCTTCTCGAGGTGGACGTCCCGAGCGGGGAGATCTCCGTGATCCCGCTCCCGGGGATCATCGACTTCGTCCTCGACACCGAAGTGCGTCACCAGTTCGACCTCGACTGCGCCGAGCTCGAGGGGGTGGTGACGTCGGAGCTGCTGTGCGCCTTCACGAGCGGCTTCGACGGGCCGGCGTTCGACTCGCCGAACGTCGATCTGGAGGGTGACGGCTACATCGCCATCTTCACGGTCGAGACGTTCGACCAGTCCTCCGAGCTGCTCTTCTGGGACGTCGGCAACGGCTATGTCGGGGCCAGCGTCTTCCCCTTCGACGGTAGCACGACGGCCGTGGCGGCGGCCAACCAGCTCACCGGGGACATCGACGTGTGGCACGTGCGGGACCGGGAGGTCTCCGACGCGTTCACCGTCTCGCTCGACGGCGAATGCGCGCATCCGACCGACCTGATCCTTCTCGGCTTCGGGGCCCGGGGCGCGCTCGCCTGCCAGGCGACGACACCGTCCGCCCACGGCGTGCTCGTGATCGAGAACCTCGACCTCCAGCTCCCCCCCGTCTCCTGATCCCGTGGGGCGTCCGGCCGGCGGCCGGGCGCCCCTCATGTTCCCTGCCGTCGGAGTCGGCCGTGGCCGGTGGCTACCGGTCCCGGTCCGCCAGCTCGCTGAAGTATGCCCGGAAGGCCACGGAGCTCCCCGGCGGCAAGCGCAGGTCGACGAGCCGGTCGGGCGGGGTGACGCCTCGGAGGAGCTCGGGGTTGAGGCGGGCGATCTCGTCGGTCGGCATTCCGGTGGCCCGCGCGATCGTGGCGAAGGACACCGACCCGCTCACCGGCACGCGGTCGAAGTCGAACGGCACGGGCCGGGGCGCCTCGAAGCCGTACGCCTCCGGGTCGGAGGCGACGATCACCGCCCCGAGGAAGTTCGGAACGAAGTCGCGCGTCTCGTCGGGCAGGACGTTGCGCAGCGCCCAGTACACGGCGTCGGAGGGCTCGACCCCCGGGAGCCAGCGTCGGATGAGGCCGTCGATCCGGTCCGGCCCCGCGTTATACGCGGCGAGCGCGAGGAACCACGAGCCGTACCGTTCGTGGAGCTGGACCAGGTAGTCGGCCGCGGCGGCGGTGGAGACGAACGGATCGCGGCGGTCGTCGACCAGAGCCGAGACCTCGACCCCGAAGTCGCGCGCCGTCGGTGCCATGAACTGCCACAGCCCGACCGCCTTCGCGGAGCTCACCGCCGTGGGGCTGTACCCGCTCTCGATCACCGGCAGGTAGCGCAGCGAAGTCGGCAGCCCGTGCTCGGCCAGCGTCTCGTCGACGTACGCCTCGAAAGAGGTCATGCGCTCGAGGTACGTCGGCATCCACCGCCCGAAGGTCGTGCTCCACCGCTCCACCCAGCGCTCGACTTCGGCGGCGAAGGGAGGGTGGTGCAGCATCGGCGACGCCAGGATCGCGTCCTCGACGCCGTGGAAGCGCTCGGGGAGCACCGGGTGCGCCGACACGACCACTCCGGCAGGCGTCGCCCCACCCTCCGGTTCGACGTCCACGACTTCGGCCACGGTCGGCGCGGCCTCGTCCCCCGCATGGCTCCGCACCGCTTCCGCGCGTGCCTCCACCAGGCGGAACGTGCCGAGGCCGACGACGATCGCCCCCGCCGCCAGGATCAGGGCGGGGCTGCGCAGTCCGGTCTCCTCGGGCATCGTCACGCGGATCGCTCGACTCGGCTGGGGGGTGGTCGGGGGCTGCGTCTGGTTGGACGCCGGGGACCGCCGACGGGTTGCGTCCGCGGGGCTGCAACTCGGGAGCGGCCCGCAGCGTCCAACGAAGTGCACGCACGGAAACGGGCAGGAGGTGATACGTGGCGGAGGAGCGGCTCAAGACGGTCGCGGAGGCGGTGACCGAGGACGAAGAGGTGGTGGACGCGCGCTCGCGTCTCCAGAAGCTCTCCACCGCGCTCGCGCAGCTCGACGTCGACACGGAGACGACGGCGCTCGTTCCGGTCGAGTCGGTCGCCCCCATGGTCTCGGCCATCATCGAGGCGCTGGGCCGGCAACCGGATCCGACGCCTGTGGAGGCGCTGGCCGAGTCCCGGCGCCAGGCGATCCGGGCAGAGGCGGCCGAGGAGGCGCGGGCCCGCTACCGGCTCTCGCGCGTCGGCTCGGGCGCGGTGGCCGCGATGGCCACCGGACTCTGGCTCCTCCCGCAGCTCGTGACGGCGTTCGGGAGCGAGGCCGTGGTCGCGGCCCTCCAGACGTCGATTCTGGCGCCGCTCTTCGCCTACGCCTTCTTCGACCCGATCGCCTTCGGGATCGCCCTGTACGCCTGGTTCTTCTTCGGTCTCACCGGCGTGATGGCGCAGAACGACCGACGGCGCATCGACTGGGTGACGACGGATGCGGCCCGCTCGGCCCTCCTGCGCCGCGCCGTCTTCGCGGCCCGTCAGCGTGGCGACCAGGACTCGATCACGAAGGCCGACATGCGCGAGGCGCTCGGGCGCGGCCTGAGGCCGTCGATCCCGCTCCGCGTCCTGGGCGCTCGGGACGTCTCGGCGTCCTTCCTCGACCGCGTGACCAACTTCCACGTCTCCGAGCTCGCCGCCCAGGGTGTGCTGGCGCCGTCGACGCAGGCGTCGCTCAGCCCGCGGTACCTCATCGCGGAAGAGGTGTCGAGGGACCTCAAGCCGTAGCGGCCGGAGGAGCCGTCACGGGCCGGACGAAGGCGGGTCGACCGTCAGCGCGCGTCCGGGTCAGTTCCAGTTGACGAGGGGCAGCACTCGCCAGCGCGACTTGTTTCGGGCGATGTTCAGGAGGCCGACCTGCACGCCGTGCAGCTCGTCGGCGATGTTGAGCAGGCCGATCGTCAGGCCGTTCTGGCGACCGACCGTCCGGTTGTAGGCGGACACCGACACGCCGCGCATCGTCCCGTCCTCGACGCTCTTGAAATGGGCCGGCGCGATCACGAGCGCGTTCGTGTCGCGTGCGCCGACCCCGAGCCCGACCGCCAGGCCGGTGATGCTGCGGGCGCCTACGCCCGCCCCGCCGATCGCCACGCCGCGGATCTCTCCGCCGGCGCCGATCCCGAGCCCGCCGATGGCGACGCCCTCGACGTCGCCCGCGGCGCCCGCGCCGAGCCCTCCCACCAGGAGCCCCTTCACGTCGCCTCCGGCGCCGACGCCGAGGCCGCCGATCCCGATCCCGGTGAAGCCCTGCCCGGCGCCGACACCCAGGCCGCCGACCACCCGCCCCCGCACCCGCCCGCTGGCTCCCGTTCCGAGGCCGCCGATGGCGATGCCCTCCAGGTCACCGCCCGCGCCGAGCCCGAGACCGCCCACGACGAGGCCGGTTGCCGAGCCCGAGACGCCGCCCCCGAGGCCACCGAGCAGGACGCCGCGCAGATCGCCTCCGGCGCCCGCCCCGAGGCCGCCGACCATGATGCCGATCATGTCCCCGCCGGTGCCCATCCCGAGGCCGCCGACCATGACGCCGGCGAGGCGATCCCCGGCGCCGATCCCGAGCACGCCGACCCCGAGACCCGACAGCTCCCGTTCGGCCGCCACGCCGGCTCCGAGGGCCACACCCATCACGTCGTAGCCGCCCGTGAGGGGGAGGCCGAGCGCCACACCTTCGATCCGTCCTCCGATCGCGTCGTCGTGTGGCCCCCAGAGCGTCGCGTTCAGGCCGCGGACCCGGAGGAGCTCACGGTCGCGGTAGTTCAGCCGGATGCCGTCCAGGCGCGGGACGTCGCCGACCCCGAGCCCGACGTCGCCGACGGCGAGCTTGAGCCCCTGCGCGCGGAGCGCGGACGGGGCGACGGTCACGGACGCCACGGCGACGAAGAGGGCGAGAGCGGCGGTCGAGGCGGGCCGGGGTCGGGACATGGGCGTCGGAGCTGGCGGTCGACGGGGATCGCGGGCGCGCTCCCCACTACGGCCGGCGATGGCCGGCGGATTCGGACCCGAACGCCCGGCTCGGGACTCCCGACTCGCGAGCACGCCCGTCCCTCGACGACGAAGCCCCGCCCGGCGCCGTGCGCCGGGCGGGGCCCGTTCGTGACGTCCGGTCGGGACGCTTACTGCATCGCCAGCCCGCGCAGGACGTCGGCCAGCTTCTCCATCCGCTCCGCGTCGCCGCCCAGCTCACCGGCGCGGATCGCGGTCGCGTCGGCCTCGAGCTGGCCGGCGAGCGTCGTCATCTGCATCGACGAGCCGCCGTTCAGGACCCGCTGGATCTGCTGGGCGCGGTCGTTCAGGATCCGGTTGGCGCGCACCATCTGGTCCAGGTACGCCTGGGCGACGTCGACGCTCGGCGCCCACTGCACGTGCGGCTGCAGCTGCGCGTTGAACTCGTCCATCATGACCGACTCGGCGGCCCGGATCTCGGCCTCGGAGAGGTGCTCGCTCGGCGTGAGACGGAAGACGTCGATGCCCCGGGAGATCTCGGCGCCGTACAGCCGGCCGTTGAACCAGTAGACCGACCAGTAGCCGCCCGTGAAGAGCGACTCGACGGAGAGCGGTCCTCGGTCGAAGAAGGCGATCTCGAAGGGGTTCTCCGGGTCGGTGAAGTCCATGAGCGACACGCCGCCCTGATACCACGCCTGCGCCATGATGTCGCGACCCGGGACCGGGATGATCGAGCCGTTGTGCGCCACGCAGTTCTCGGTGTCCGTCTGCGGCACCGGCAGCTTGTAGTAGCCCGCCAGCTCCATCCGGCCGCCCTCGCCGATGCGGAAGATCGCGTTGGCGCCCCACGTGGCCGGATCCGTCGCGCGGCAGCGCGGAGCCGAGCCGCCGCCCCACTCGTCGGTGAAGACGACGACGTCTCCGTCGTTGTTGAAGGTGGCGGAGTGCCAGTACGCGAAGTTCGGGTCGGAGACCTCGCCCATTCGCCTCGGGTTCTCCGGATCGGTGATGTCGAGCAGGATGCCGTTGCCCGAGCAGGCCCCACCGGCGAGGCCCATGGCGGGGTACGCCGTAATGTCGTGGCACTGGTTGGTGCGCCGGCTGCTCTGCGTGCCCGGTCCGTGGTCGCCGCCCTGCCACAGTCCCGCGATGTTGCCCTGCTCGTCGGCGAAGATGCGCGGCATGTTCACGATCTCGGCCGCCGCGGGGTTTGCCAGCGGGACCCTCACCACCTCGATCCGGAAGAGCGCGGTGTTCTCGTCCTCCTCGGGCTCCGCGCCCACGCACCCGGCGAGCTCGCCGGCGGGCCGCACGCTGCTCGTGCCCTGGATGTAGACGTAGATGTTCTCGGAGTCGTCCGGGTCGGTGACGATCGTGTGCGTATGGGAGCCTCGGCACGACTGCACCGCGGCTACCTGGACCGGGTTGGCCATGTCCGAGCCATGGAAGATGCGGACGCCGCGCATGCGCTCGGCGCTGATCGAATCCGCTACGCCTTCGATGCCGCAGTCGAGCCGGCCCCGCGTCTCCTGCGCCGACATCACGATCAGGTCTCCGTAGATCGAGACGTCACCCTGGCCGCCCGGGCACACCACGGACAGCTCGAGCATCGGGTCCGCCGGGTCCGAGATATCGAAGATCTGGAAACCGTTGTAGTTGCCCTGGATCAGACGGCTGCCCTGGAAGGCCAGGTCGGTGTTGCTGAAGCGGCCGTCCGCGGGGGTGGAGGGGTTGAAGAAGCCCTCCGGCCGCGGGATGGCCGCGAGGTGCTCCAGCCCGCTGATCGCCGATTCGGCGTCCATCCAGCCCGCGCCCAGCCCGATGCGGGGGTCGTTCGGATCCCACTCGAGTGCCGGGGCCGCCGGGGGAACCTGGGGCGCGTCCTGCTGCGCAGCCGAGTCGGCTGCGGTGAGGAGGCTCGTCCCGAGCAGTGCGGCGGACAGGAGCCCCGCCGCCCGCGTGATCGTCGTACCCGTCTGCGTCATCTTCTTGCTACCTCGCGTTCGAATGGGGTTCTTCGGTTCAGCGGAGCGTCTGCAGGACCGCCTGCATTCGCTCGATCTCCATCGTCTGATCGGCGTCCACGTCCTCGGCGAACTTGAAGACGGTGGATTCCTGGGCCGCTCCCGAGCTGTTGAAGAGCTCGGCGACCATGACGATCGCACCCTCGTGGTGCTGGATCATGTATTCGAGAAAGAGGCGGTCGAACTCGACCCCTCGGGCGTTCCTGAGATTGTCCATCTGCTCGGGCGACAGCATGCCCGGCATCATGTGGCCGGCGTGGCCCATGCCCATGCCCGGCATCTCGACGGGCTCTCCACGCTCGCGGAGCCAGGTGGACATGAGCTGGATCTCGTCTCGCTGGGAGATCTCCATGCGGAGCGCCATCTGACGCACCGCGTCGGTGGTGGCGTGCTGTCTGACGAGCGCCGTCATCTCCAGCGCCTGGGCGTGGTGCGGGATCATCCCCTGCATGAAGCGGACGTCCGCCTCGGTGTAGGAGACGCCTTCGACCTCGGCCAGCTCTTCGGCCGAAAAGGTCCGCCCCGACTGGCCCGGGGCTCCCGGCTGCACGATGCGCGGCCCCGCCGCCACGTCTGCCGCCGAGGAGGTCGACGAGCCGGCGCACGCGGTGAGGCATGCGACGAGGGCCATGCCCACCGAGGGGCGCGTGAAATCGTTCATCACGTGATGGGACGGGGTGAACGCCATGTCGGTTGTCAGCCGGAGGTGGCGGGGGGTGCCACCGGCCCGGTCCGCACTTCGGAGGGTAGGTACAAGCTCCGCCGGACGACGGTTCCCGCAAGGAGGGGTAGGGCATTGGACGCCCCACGCGCCCTGCCGCATCTTCCGCTCCCCGTCGGCGTGTACCAGCGGCTGGCGGCTACGTCCGACATCGACGATCCACGCCGGAGCTCCTCAGCCATGCGCCCGTCCGTCCGCTCCCTCCTCCTCGCCGCGCTCTTCCTCGCGTCGCCGCCGGCCGCGGCGGCTCAGAACATCGGCTCGGCCGACCTCGACGGGCTCCGCTTCCGGGAGATCGGGCCGGCCAACATGAGCGGGCGCCTCGTCGACATCGCGGTGGTCGAGGCGGACACGCGCGTCTTCTACATCGCGGCATCGACGGCCGGGGTGTGGAAGACCACGGACAACGGGCTCCGCTTCGAGCAGGTGTTCGGTGATCAGGCGGTGCACTCCATCGGCGACGTCGTCGTGCACCAGCGCGACACGAGCGTCGTGTGGGTCGGAACGGGCGAGCGGGCCAACCGGCAGTCGACGTCGTGGGGCGACGGCGTCTACAAGTCGACGGACGGCGGCGAGACGTGGACGAACATGGGACTCGAGGAGAGCCACCACGTCGGGCGCATCGTCATGCATCCGGACGACTCCGACATCGTCTACGTGGCGGCGATGGGCCACCTCTGGGGCCCGAACCCGGACCGGGGGCTCTACCGGACGACGGACGGGGGAGAGACGTGGGAGCGCATCCTCTTCGTCGATCCGATGACCGGCGCGGTCGACGTGGCGATCGACCCATCGAACCCGAGCATCCTCTACGCCGCCATGTACCAGCGGCAGCGGCGCCCGTGGGGCTTCCACGGCGGTGGGCCGGGGAGCGGGCTCTACAAGAGCGTCGACGGGGGCGACACGTGGACGAAGCTCACGAACGCCGGGCTCGACAACGGGCTGCCGACCGGAGACATCGGCCGGATCGGGATCACGATCTACCGCTCCGACCCTCGTATCCTCTACGTGAGCGTCGAGCAGGGCGAGCGTTTCAACGCCTCGACGGCGTACGAGCAGCGCCTGGCCGGGATCTATCGCAGCGAGGACCGCGGCGCGTCGTGGACGTACCAGTCCGACTGGAATCCCCGCCCCATGTACGCGAGCCAGCCGATGGTCGACCCGAACGACGACCAGCGGATCTACATGCTCAACAGCTACTCGTACTCGGACGACGCGGGGGTGACGTTCACGGTGCCCCGCGACCACCGAACCCACGGAGACGACCGCTTCGTGTGGGTGAACCCGCACGACTCCAACCACGTCATCAAGCTCGACGACGGCGGGCTCGGCATCAGCTGGGACCGCGGTGACCACTTCCTCTACCACACCGCGCTGCCGCTCGCCCAGTACTACCGCGTCTCGGTGGACATGGCGCATCCGTACAACGTCTATGGCGGACTCCAGGACAACGGCTCGTGGCGCGGGCCCAACCAGACGTACCGCTCCGAGGGGATCCTCAACGAGGACTGGGTGCGCTGGGGCGGGGGAGACGGCTTTCTCTCGCTCGTTGACACGACGAACAACCGCATCCTCTACTCGGAGAGCCAGTACCTCGGCCTGGTCCGCAACGACATCGTCACCGGCGAGAGCCGCAACATCCGGCCCAACCAGCCGGAGGGCTTCATCGGGGCCCGCCGCAACTGGACGACGTGGCCCGACCTGAGCGACCCGTACGAGCGCCTCGGCAACGCCATGGCGCCGGGCAACTGGGACGGTCCGTTCATCATCAGCCCGCACGACAACGAGACGCTGTACGCCGGGCTCAACGAGCTCTTCAAGAGCACCGACCGCGGAGACAGCTGGACGTCGCTCGGGGACCTGACCACGGGCACGGATCGGCGGACGCTCGTCATCATGGACCAGGCGCCCGACTCCTTCGTGCTCTCGCTCGACGACGGGATTCCGTACTGGCCGACGCTCACCGCGATCGCCGAGTCCGAGTTCCGCCCCGGCGTGCTGTACGCGGGCACCGACGACGGACAGGTGCAGGTGACGGAAAACGACGGCGCCTCGTGGCGCAACGTCACCGCGGCGATACCGGGCGCGCCCGAGATGATGTGGGTGAACCAGGTGCACGCGTCGAAGTCGGTCGACGGGCGCGTCTACGTTGCGGCCAACAACTACCGCAACGACGACTACGAGAACTACCTCTGGGTCTCGGAGGACGAGGGCCGTTCCTGGTCTTCGATCGTGGGTGATCTGCCGCCCGAGCGGGTGGCGCGCACCGTCCGGGAGGATCCGCGCAATCCAGACGTGCTCTACCTCGGCACCGAGTTCGGGCCGTTCTGGTCGTGGAATCGCCGTCGGAACTGGGTCGAGATCAAG
>CALJLC010000537.1 GCA_937982605.1 uncultured Gemmatimonadales bacterium
CGGGGCCGGTCCCCGAACTCACCCGCCACACCATGTACGAAGCAGAACGCGCTCTCTTCGACCTGCAACGCGGACGCGCGGTCCTCGTGACGCCGTCCGGCGGAGCGCCCCACGAGCGCCCGGTGCTGACGGCGGCGGTCGAGGGCCTGGAGCCCGCGACGCTCACCCGGCTGCACGCGCTGGGATGCGGCCCGGTGCGCCTGATCGTGACGGGTCACCGGGCCCGCGCGCTGGGCGTGGACCCCGGGCCGGACGGCGCCGTGCAGACGGCGGTCAGCCTCGCGCTCGAGGTGGACACACCCGAGGGGGTCCTGCACCTGGCGAGCAGCCCCCGGGCCGAGACGCTGGAGCGGCTGGGCTCCCGAACCGCCGGAGCCGGCGAGCGCGCCGGCCTGACGCTGGCCCGGCTGGCACGCATGCTCCCGGCCGCGATCGCGGTGGAAACCGACCCGTCGAGCGTGCCCGCGCTCGCCGAGTCGCTCGAGCGCGGGGAGATCCTGCGCGTCTCCGCGGATCAGGTGGCCGACCTCGCGGGCGTCGACGACAACCGGGTCGAGGTCACCTACGTCAGCGACGCGCCGGTACCGATCGAAGAGGCCGAGAACGTCCGCTTCATGCTCTTCCGCGAGTCGAACGCGCTCACCGAGCACGTGGCGATCCTCATCGGCGACCCCGCGGGGTGGCCGCGTCCCGTGCCCGTGCGGCTCCACTCGGCGTGCCTGACCGGAGATCTCTTCGGGAGCCTGCGCTGCGACTGCGGGGAGCAGCTACGCCGGAGCCTCCGTCACTTCAACGACGCCGGGGGCGGGGTGCTGCTGTACCTCGAGCAGGAAGGGCGCGGGATCGGGCTGGGCAACAAGCTGCGTGCGTACTCCCTCCAGCAGGAGGGGTACGACACCGTCGACGCCGACTGCGTCCTCGGCTTCGGCGCGGACGAGCGGCGCTACCACGGGGCGGTGGCCATCCTGCGCCACCTCGGCATCGACCGGGTGCGCCTCCTCACGAACAATCCCGAGAAGCTCCAGGCGCTCGAGGACGGCGGGATCCAGGTCGTCGACCGGACGCCGCTGCACGGGACGCTGACCCGACACAACCTCCCGTACGTCCGAGCCAAGGTGCAGCGCGCCGGCCACTGGCTCGGCGAGATGCTCCACGGGGGGCTTCGGGGCGACTGACGCTCAGGAGCCGCCCAGCAGCTCCATCAGGACCCGCCCGACCTCGTCGTTGCCGATGATCCCGCCGAAGCGCTCGGCGCCCGGCCCCGACGCGAAAATCGGGATGAGCGTTCCGGTGTGGCTCCCGGTCTGCCACGCCACGTACGGCGTCCGCTCGGCGTCGCCGTGGTAGGGCAGCGTCATGCCGCCGGTCTCGTGATCCCCGGTCACGAGCACGAGCGTTCCGGGATTCCGCGCCTGGTAGTCGAGCGCCAGCCCCACGAGCCGGTCGAAGTCGAGCATCTCGGCCCGGATGACCTCGTCGACGGCGTTGCCATGGGACTGAGTGTCGGACTCCTCGTTCTCCACCATGAGGAAGAAGCCGTCCGGGTCCCGGTCGAGGATGGCGAGCGCGGTGGAGCCCATGAGCGTCAGCGCGTCCGCGCCGCGCACAGCGAAGCGGCCCATCTCTCCCTCGGCCAGCAGGCCGAGCAGGCTGTCGACGGTGTCGGTGTCGAGGTCCCGCAGCTCGTCGAGCGACTCCACGTACGGGTACGTGGCCCGAGCCTCGCGGAGCAGGTCGCGCCCACCCTCCTGCTCCTCCGGGCGGAACGCACGCCGGCCGCCCCCCATGATCACGTCGATGCGCTTCTCGACCATCTGCCGCGCGATCTCGCCGCTCATGTAGCGCTGCGGCACGTGGGAGCCGAAGGCGGCCGGGGTGGCGTCGACGATCGCGGTCGTCGTCACGAGGCCGGTCGCCATCCCGCGCTCCTGCGCGAGCTCGAGCACGGTCCGGACCGGCACCGAGTCCATGTCGACGCTGATGGCGCCCATGAACGTCCGGACTCCGGTCGCGTACGCGGAGGCGGTCGGGGCGCTGCCGGAGACGACGTGGTCCGCGCCCCGCGTATCGACGAGCCCCACCGTCTTCATCCGCTTCAGCTCCAGGTCCTCCTCGGCGAAGAGCGCGAGGGTCCAGTGCGCGGCGCCGGCCCCGTCGGAGATGAGGAAGATCACCCGGTCGGGTGTGCCGCCCGGAGCGGCCGGCCCCCCGAGAGGAGCCGATGAGCACGCGACCGAGAGGGCCGCGCATCCGATCGCGAGCGTCCGGGGTATCGCGGAGCGAAACGCCATGGCAGGGCAGCTGGGGGTGGTGGGACGTGTGGTGCGCCCGGAATATGGAGGAAGCCGGCGCGCTCCGCGCTCCCCCTTCAGGTAACCGATCGATGACGACTGCGCACCAGCGCTCCGAACGACCGCGGCGGTCCCGGGCACCGATCCGCGGAGGCGCGGCGGTGCTGGTGGGGCTGGCGCTGGCCGCGTGCGCCGGCGCGCCGGCGGCTCCGGAAACCGCCCCGGCTCCGGCGGAGCTCCCTCCTCGCTCGAACGCCTCCGGCCTGGCGGTGGTGGAGGAGCGCGGTGCCGTCGAGCGCCTCCTCGACGCCTCGGACGTGGACGCGGTCCTCGGGGCGCGCGCCCGCTCGTTCACCCGACAGGTGGCGCTGCTGGCCGGAGACCTGACCGACGCGGAGCTCGAACGGCTGGTGCCCGCGGTGCGGGAAGGCTTCGACGCTCGCCTCCTCCGCGAGGACGTCGCCGCCTTCCTCGAGGGCGAGGCTCCGCCGGGACGAATCGAGGAGGTCCTGGAGTGGCTCGAAGGCGGGCGCAGCGCGGAAGCGCATGCCATCGTCGACGCGTACGCGCCTCCGCTTGAGCTCCGGGAGTGGCTCGCCGAGCACACGACCGACCCCCCGTCGGCGATCCGGATCCGACAGGTGGCCCGCTGGACCGAGGCCCGCGGCACCGGGGATTTCTTCCTCCTCGTCGAGCAGGCGCTCGCCGAGGCGGCCTTCTCCGTCCGGCGCGTCTTCCGTCCCGACGCCCGCGCCTTCCGCGCGCTCGAGGGAGAGGAGCTCCTCGACCGGCTCGAGGCCAGCTTCAACGCGGCGGTCGTGGCCGAGCTGCACCGGAGCGAGACCGTCCCGGACAGCGTCATCGCGGGATCCACCCGCGAGTTCGAGTCCGAGGCGGGCGTCTGGTACGTGCGGAGCTACCAGCTGGCGGTCGCCGAGGCGATCCGGGCGGCCGGCCTGCGGGTGGTCGATGCGCTGGCGCGCTGAGCGGGGCGCCCGTCGCACGGGAACCCCCTGCGGCCCGGCGGCGGCCGTCCTCCTCCTGTCGCTCGCGGTCGGCTGCGGATCCGGAGACGATCCCGGTGAGCCCACGCCGTCTGTTTCGAGCGACGTCCTCACCGGCGGCGGCGGACCGCCCGACGCCGTGCGGACGGACGGTCGCTTCGCCGAGTGGGAGGAGGCCGTGGTGCTCTTCGACGACCCGGTCGACGCGCCCGAAGCGGCGATCGAGCTGGGGCAGATCCGCGCCCTCGACGACCCGCGCTCGCTGCATCTGAGCCTCGACCTGGGCCGGGAGGTGAACGCCCAGTCGCTGCCCGGGGCCCTCCGGATCCTCGTCGACGCCGACGACGACGAGTCGACCGGCGGGTCGCTGCACGGCACGCCCGGCGTCGATCTGGTGCTGACCACCTCCTACATGGCCGACCCGGACGCCTCGCGGGGGTTCGGCCTGTCCGTGCGCGCCTTCGTCGACGGGGAAGCGGGGGAGGCGGTCGACGCCTACCCGCTCCGGGTGATGGTGGCCCCGACCTTCGCGGCCTCACGCTTCGAGATGCGGATCTCCCGTCACGGCAGCTCCGATCCGCCCCTGCCGCGGCTGGGGCCCCGCATCCGACTGCGCCTGGTCTACGTCGAGGGCGGCGTGGCCGTCGAGTGGACCGACGCGACGGCCTACGACTTCGCGACCCGGGCGGACCCGGCGCTCGCCCGCGACGTCGCGGCCATCGAAGCGCGGCTCGCTCGCCCGGCCGGCACGGTGCGCGTGGCACAGCTCAACGTGTCGGAGGGCTCGTTCAACCAGCGGACCGTGGACTTCGCCCGCCTTCTCGCGGCGGTCGAGCCCGACGTCCTCCTACTCGACGAGGTGCCGGCGGGCGTCGACGACGCGCGGATGGAGGCGTTCTTCGGTCTGGCCCCCTTCGCGGCGCTCGGCCGCTGGGAGTTCGTGCTCGGCGCCTCGGGGGGGCGGCAGCGCTCCGCCGTGGCCACCCGCCTCGGCGGCCTCGAGCCCGCGCCGGCGTTCGCCGACGTCGACTATCCGGAGACGACGCTGGCGGAGCTGCGCGACGGGGTGCCGGAGCGCTTCCACGCGGCGATCGACGCCGAGGGCCGCCGGGGGATCTCCACGGTGGCCGCCTGGGTGCCGGTGGGCGGTCGTGACGTCCTCTTCGTCGCGCTCGACCTCCAGAGCGCGGGGTGGCTCGACAGCGCCGAGGACCGGCTCCGCGTGCTGCAGGCGGCCACGATCCTCGACCGGGCCCGGACCGCGATCGGACGACGCCAGCCTCGCGACGGGGAGACGTCCCGCGGCCTATCCGCGCTCGTCGGCGGGGACTTCAACCTCGTCGGCTCGCGGACGCCCCTCGACGTGCTCTCGCAGCTGCTCTCCGGCGGCGCCGGGGCGGCCGGCGGAGGCGCCGCCTCCACGGACTCGCCGCTCGAGCCCGTCGACGCCGAGCGGCTCGGGGAGCGGACGCTGACCACGTGGCGCAGTCCCGGCGCGCCGTTCGCCGCGGGCCGGCTCGACTACCTTCTCGTCCCGACCCGCCACTTCGAGGTCTCCAACGCCTTCGCCTTCACCACGGAAGATCTGCCGGCCCCGGTGCTCGAGCGCCTCGCGCTGGAGGCCGACCTCTCGCTCCGCCTCTCGGACCACCTGGTGCTGGTGGCGGACGTGAGGCCACGCTGATCCGGTCGCCCGGCGCCCGTCGCTCCTCGACCGCGCCGCGCTACTCCTTCACGTAGTGGCACCCGAGGCTGCGCGGATTCCGTCGCGCCGCCTCCGCCACGCAGCGCGCGGTGACGATCCCGTTGCGGAGCTCCAGGAGCTGACGGCTGATGCGGGTCGAGCGGTAGAAGCGCTCGATGCGGTGGTTGAGGTAGCCGAGGTCGTCGCAGGCGCGCTTGAGCCGCTTCTGCGTGCGCACGATCCCGGCGTAGTTCCACATCGTGTAGCGAATCGAGTTCCAGTCCTGCCGGAAGAGGACCGGGTCGACCTCGTCCTCGTAGTCGGCCGAGTCCCACGGGGGGATGCGTGCGTTGACGGCGTCGAGCTCCGCGCTGCTCCCGGCCTCGACGGTGCACGGCAGGTCGGCGCCGGCCTTCCAGCCCCAGACGAGGCCCTCCAGCAAGGACGTCGAGGCCAGCCGGTTCGCGCCGTGCAGCCCGGTGCAGCTCACTTCGCCGATGGCGTACAGCCCGTCGATGTGCGGGACGCGGCCGTCGAGGTCGACCAGCACGCCCCCGCACGCGTAGTGCGCCGCGGGCACGACCGGGATCGGGTCGCGCTCGATCTCGATGTGCCTCTCGGCGAGGAAGTCGTGGATCTGAGGAAAGCGCGCCGGGATGTCGAGGCCTTCCCGGTGGTGGTTGGCCAGATCCAGGTAGACGCACGGATGCCCGGTCGCCGCGAGCTCCTCGTGGATGGCGCGCGCCAGCTCGTCGCGGGGGGCGAGCTCCAGCTTGTCGGGCGCGTACCGCTCCATGAAGCGCTCGCCGTGCGCGTTGAGGAGCCAGGCCCCTTCGCCCCGTAGCGCCTCGGAGATGAGGAAGCGCTCCTCCTGGGGCGAGAAGAACGCGGTCGGATGGAACTGGACGTACTCCATGTTCCGCATCGGCAGCCCGGCGCGGGACGCCATCGCGAAGCCGTCCCCTGTCGAGACCGGCGGATTGGTGGTGTGCAGGAAGATCTGACCGAGGCCGCCGGTGGCGAGCACGGTGGCGCGCGCCAGTACCGTCTTCACCTCGCCCGTGGCCTCGTCGAGCACGTACGCGCCGAGCACGCGGTCCGCGGTGTAGGCGCGCCCGGGGTCGGGGTCGTGGTGCGACCGCGTGATGAGGTCGACCGCCATGTGGCCCGGCGCCACGCTGATGCGCTCGTGCGCGAGGAGCGCTTCGGTGAGCTTCTCCTGGATGGCCCATCCGGTCGCGTCGCCGACGTGCATGATGCGGTTCCGCGAGTGCGCGGCCTCCACCGTGCGGGAGATCTCGCCCCCGGGCTCGCGATCGAAGGGCACCCGGAGCCGGTCGACGAGCAGCTCCATGACGAGCTGCGGGCCGACCTCGGCGAGCTGCTCCGCGGCGGCGCGCAGGCCGATGTGGTCGCCGGCCTCCAGGATGTCGTCGACGAGGAGCTCCGGCGGGTCCGCCTGACCCTCCGCCACGATCCCCCCCTGGGCCCAGCCGGTGGCCGTCCGGCGGGGATCGGACGACTTGACCACGGCCAGCACGTCCAGGCCGGCGTCCGCGGCGCGTAGCGCGCACGTCCCCCCGGCGATTCCACCCCCGATGACCAGGACGTCGACGACCTCGGTGGCGCTCATCTCGGTGCGGCGGTGCTCCGCTCCCCGGCGGTGAGGAACCCCTCGATCGGTGCCGGGTCTCCGATCTCGGCCGGCCCGGGCGTTCCCGTCGCCGTCCGGCGCGGTAGATAGGCCGCGCGCGCCCGAGCGTCAACACACCCGCCCGCCCCGGGAGGCCGCCGATGTCACCCTCCCCCGCAGTCGTCGCCGTCTCCGGCCTCGCCGTCGTCCTCGTGGCGATGACGCTGCTCTGGGTGGTGAGCGTGCGGCTGCGCGACGCGAGCATCGTCGATCCGTTCTGGGGGCCCGGCTTCGCGATCGTGACCGCGACCTATCTGGTCGTCGACGGGCGCTACGTCGAACGCGGGCTGCTCGCCTTCGTCCTCGTCGCCGCGTGGGCGGCCCGGCTGGGCTGGCACCTGCTCCGGCGCAACCGGAAGGAGGGCGAGGACAAGCGCTACGCGGCCATGCGCGAGGAGGGCGGGCCCGGGTGGACCTTCCGCAGCCTCTTCACCGTCTTCTGGCTCCAGGCGGGGCTGCTCTGGATCATCTCCGCGCCGCTGCTGGCCGGCGTCACGTCGACGGCGCCGCTGGGTGCGTGGGACCTGGCGGGAACGCTCGTCTTCCTCGTCGGCCTCGCCGTCGAGTCGCTGGCCGACCTCCAGCTCGCGCGCTTCAAGGCCGACCCGGCCAACCGCGGCAAGGTCCTCGATACGGGGCTCTGGCGGTACAGCCGGCACCCGAACTACTTCGGCGAGTTCGTGCTCTGGTGGGGACTGTGGCTGGTCGCCCTCGGGGCGGGCGCGTGGTGGTCCGTCGTCGGCCCGCTGCTCATCTCCTTCCTTCTGCTCAAGGTCTCGGGCGTGACGATGCTCGAGCGCTCGATGGAGGAGACACGCCCCGGGTACGAGGAGTACGTGCGCCGGACATCGACGTTCGTACCCTGGCCGCCGAAAGACGCCTGACGGACGCGAGCGGGCGGCCGGGCCGTTCGCGACCCGGCCGCCCCGCGACCTCGATCCTCGGCCCGCGCTACTCCGCGGAGAGCGCCACCATCGGGTCGACACGCGTCGCCCTTCGCGCCGGGATCGCGGACGCGAGGGTGCCGGTGAGCACCAGGAGCAGGAGCACGCCGAAGTACGTCTGGGGGTCCCACGGCTCGACCTGGTACAGGATCATCGTGAGCCCGCGCGAAATCAGGAGCGCCAGCGCGACTCCGAAGACGAGCCCGAAGGCGATCTGGGCCAGCCCCTGCTTCAGGATGAGGCCCATCACCTGACGCCCGCGGGCGCCGAGCGCCATGCGCACGCCCATCTCGCTCACGCGATGGCTCACGCTGAACGACATCACGCCGTACAGCCCGACCGAGGCAAGGAAGAGCGCCGCGATGCCGAAGGCCAGGAAGAGCCGTCCGAAGACGCGGTAGAACCAGAGGTTCTGGTCCATCGCCTGCTCGAGCGTCTGCACGAAGTAGATCGGCGTGTCCGGATCCGCCGCCGCGACGGCGTCACGCACGCCGGCCGACAGCGCCAGGGCCTCCCCGTCCGTGGTCGCCGCGATCGAGACGAAGCGGAGGTCGTACTGAGCCAGGGGTACGTAGAAGCCGGGCTCGTCGATCTCTTCCTGCCCGGGGTCGCCGACCCCCTCCATGCGGTGGTTCGGAACCACGCCGACGATCTCTCGCCAAGGATCCTCGGAGTCGAGCCCGCCGAGGCGGATACGGCGCCCGAGCGCCGGACCGCCCGCGAGATATCGCTCCACGAACTCCTCGTTGACGACGACGGTCCACGGCTGGTCTCGCGTGTCCGTGCGCTCGAGCCACCGGCCCTGCACGATCTCGACCTCGAACGTCTCCCGGAACGCGGGCGTGACCACCGCGAAGCGGGCCAGAGGCAGGTCCCGGTTGGCCTCGTAGCTCTCACCGTCGATCGCCACGCGGGCCCCGAAGGCGCCCGTGAGAGGCAAGCTCCCAGTGAGGCTCGCGGACCTAACGCCCGGCAGCTCCTGGACACGTCGTTCGACGTCCTCCCAGAAGCGGTAGCGCGACTCCTCGTCGGGGAAGCGCTCCGGGAAGACGCCCACCCGCGCGGTGAAGACGTTCTCGATGGGGATCGCGTACTCCTCGGATTCGAGCGTGACCACGCCCTTCACCATGAGCCCGGACGCCACCAGCAGCGCCATCGACATGGCGATCTCCGCCACGACGAGCACCCGGCTCAGCCGCCCGATGCGCATTCCGGACGAGCCCCTCGATTCGTCCTTGAGCACGGAGTTCAGGTCGGCGCTCGACGCCTTCCACGCGGGGATGCTGCCCGCCACCAGCGCGGCCAGCACCGAAATCGCCATGACGAAGAGCAGGATCGGCAGGTCGATGCGGAAGACCAGCCAGAACGGCGGATCCGTGGCGGAGACCGCGCGGTCGAAGAGCGTGATGCCGAACCAGGCCACCCCGATCCCGAGCATGGCTCCCACGGCGGCGAGGACCAGCGCCTCCGAGAGGAGCTGGAAGACGACGCGCCAACGGTCGGCGCCCATCGCGCTGCGGATGGCCAGGTCCCGGGTCCGCACCGCGGCCCGCGCCAGGAGCAGGTTGGCGACGTTGGCGCACGCGATCACGAGCACGAGCACGACGGTGAAGAGCATCGAGAGCAGGATCGCGCGCGGCTCGTCGCCCATGTACTCGTCGGCGTACGGCTTCATCGTGGCGCCGATGCCTTCGTTGGTCTCCGGGTACTCCGAGGCGAGCTGATCGGCGATGCCCGCGAACTCGGTCATCGCCGCATCCACGGAAACCCCCTCGGCGAGCATCCCGAACACCTCGAGCGTGGTCCCCTGACCCCGCGCGAGCGTGCGATGGTCGACGCGGAGCGGGACCCAGACCTCCTGCAGGATCGGGAACTCGAAGCCCTCCGGCATGACGCCGATGATCTCGCCGGGCTCCCCGTTGACGCTCACCGACATGCCGAGCACGTCCGGCGTACCTCCGTAGCGGTTCTGCCAGACCTCGTATCCCAGCAGGACGACCTGCGGCCCGCCGGGCAGCTCCTCCTCGGGAAGGAACGAGCGGCCGAGGATCGGCTCGACGCCGACGACGTCGAACGAGTTCGCGGTCATGAAGGCGCCGTCGTAGCGCTCCGGCCGCTCCGTGCCGCGGATGTTCACCGTGCCGGTGTAGAAGGCGGCCAGCTGGTCGAACGAGCGCTGCCGCTCCGCCCAGTCCCGGTAGTCGTGGATCGTCACCTCCATCGACTGGATGCCGGCGGTCGGGTTCGTGCGCTCCAGGTGCAGGATGCGCTCGGCGCCCTCGAAGGGGAGCCCCCGATAGAGCGCGCCGTACACGATCGAGAACATCACCGTGGTGAGTCCGATCCCCAGCGCGAGCGCGACGATCGCGATGGCGGTGACGCCCGGGCTCCTCAGGAGGCCACGTCCGGCGTACTTCAGGTCGCTGAGCAGATCCACCTCGTCCCCCCCCGGCACTCTCGCCGTCCGGACACAGCACGGGTCGTCGCGCCGGCGCGCCCGGGCGACACGGACCCTACGGGGCCCTCGTGCGCAGGTTTCGGGAGGGCCACCTTCCTTCATGGTCATCGCCCGGATCGTCGCGGCCGCGCTGGTGGGATATGCGCTCCTCGTCCTGCTCGTTCAGCGGGCGGTCGCCTTCCCGGGCCAGTTCCGGCCCCCGCTCGTGGACGCGCCGCCCCCGGGCGTGCGCTCGGTGCCGCTGGGCACCTCGTTCGGGACGGTCGAGGCATGGTACTACCCGGCGGGCTCCGACGGCGGGACCGCGGCGATCTTCTTCCACGGCAACGGAGAGCTCATCGACGACTGGTCCGCGGACCTTCCGAGGCTGGCCGAGGCCGGCATCGCGGTGCTCGCCGTCGAGTTCCCGGGCTACGGCCGCTCGGAGGGGCGTCCCGGGCGCGCCACCGTCCGCGAGTCGGCGGCGGCGGCCTTCGACTGGCTCGCGGCCCGCCCCGAGATCGACCCCGCGCGCATCGTCGCGTACGGCCGCTCGATGGGCGGCGGCGCGGCGGCCGACCTGGCGACCGATCGCCCGGTTGCGGCGCTGGTCCTGCAGTCGACGTACTCCTCGACCATGGCGATGGCGCGCATGGCCATGGCGCCCGGCTTCCTCGTGCGTGATCGCTTCGATCCGCGTCGGGTCGTGCGCACCTGGGACGGCCCGGTGCTGCTCATGCACGGGCGCACGGACGACGTAATCCCGTACCGTCAGGCCGAGGCGATCGCCGCCGCCCGGCCGGGGCTGGCCGTCACCGAGATCCCGTGCGGCCACAACGACTGCGGCCCGGCGTGGCCGATGATCGTCCGGCACGTCGTGGACTTCCTCGCCGCCGAGGGGATCGTCGGCCCGGACTGATGCGGTGGCGATCCTGCGGGGGCGGCCGATCCCACGGATCGGCCGCCGGCCCGCCTATTCCATCCCGCGCATCAGGAACTCCTGGGCCATCTCGGCCCTCGGGAGTCGCGCGCCGTCGATGTACACGGCGGAGATGCGCCGCGTGTTCGTGATGTCCTCGAGCGGGTCGGCGTCGAGGACGACGAAGCTCGCCGTAGCGCCGACCGTCAGGGCCCCGAGGTCCGGGTGGCCGAGGAGCTCGGCCGAAGTGGCGGTCGCGGCCACGATCACGTCGGCCGGCGACATGCCGGCGCGGACCATGTCCTCGAGCTCCTGGTGCACGGCCCACGGCGCGCTCCCGTCGGTTCCGAACGCGATCTGAACGCCCGCCTCGCTCAGGCGGACGAGGTTGCGTGCCTGGATCCCGAATGCCTGCTGGGCGCCTTCGTTCACCCGGGAGGCGGCCTCGCGCATGCGCTCGAGCTCGTCGGCCGGCACCGTCGAGATCCACGACACGTCGGTCGCCACGCCCGGGCCCGGCAGATTCGGAACGAGCACGACCTCGGGCCGCTCGAGCCAGAGCGAGACCAGCTCGTCGTCCACGTCCTGGTCCCTGATCCCGTGCGCGAAGGCGTCGATCCCCGCACGCAGGAGTCCCTTGGCGTCCTCGAGCCGGAAGATGTGGGCCGTCACGGGCACGCCGTTGGCGTGCGCCTCGTCGATGACGGCGGTGTAGAGCTCCGGGCCGAGGCGCTCGTACTGACCGCCCCGGTCGTCGACCCAGATCTTCACCATGTCGACACCCTGCGCCGCGAGCTCCTGCACCGCCGAGCGGGCCTCCTCCTCCGTCGTGACCCAGTACGGCACCTCGGAACGGCCGGGCTCGGGTCGCGTGATGCCGCGGCCCGCCGTCTGCGACCGGGCGCCGAAGGGCACGACCTGGTCCCGCATGGCGAGACCCGTGTCCCCCTCGTCGAGGCCGAGGCTGATGACCGCCGCCTGGCCCCAGAAGGCGTAGTGCCGCAGCTGCTCCGCACGTGTCTCGGGGTCCGACGAGAGGTGGACGTGCGCGTTGACCAGCGCCGGAATGACCGTCTTCCCGGTCAGGTCCCACGTCGTCGCCACCGAGGAGAGGTCGAGCTCCCCGGCCGGGGCCACGGCCACGATCTCGGAGCCCTGCACCACGATGTCGGCCTGATCGATCGTCGAGCCGTCGCCGACGACGACGTGCGCGTTCTGGAACGCCACCGCGTCGTCGCCGAACGCCGGGCCGTCTCCACCGCATGCGGCGGCGGCGAGGAGCGCCGGCACCAGGGGGGCGAGCACGGCCGGGGATCGGGTCGGGAGATGAGCCATGGGGGCCTCCGGGAGAGTCGATTGGCGGGGGCGTTATGATGCACGCCCGGCGCGCCCGCGTCGAGCAGTTGTCGGAGCGGGACACGCCGATCTACCATGCAGCCCCGCCCCGGTCGGGTCGGGACGCCCACAGGAGGAGAGCCCATGTCCGACAAGAAGGTGATCGCGGTGACCGGAGCGACGGGCGCCCAGGGCGGCGGGCTGGCCCGCGCCGTGCTCGAGGACGCGTCCGGAGACTTCGCTGTGCGAGCGCTCACGCGGAATCCCGACTCGGACGCGGCCCGCGCCCTGGCCGATCGAGGGGCCGAAGTCGTGCGGGCCGACCTCGACGAAATCGACACTCTGAAGGCGGCGTTCGACGGGTGTCACGGCGCGTACTGCGTGACGAACTACTGGGAGATCTTCTCTCCGGAGAAGGAGACCCGGCAGGCCCGGAACCTCGCCGAAGCCGCCGCCGCCGCCGGGCTCGCGCACGTCGTCTGGTCGACGCTGGAGGACAGGAGGCAGTGGATTCCGGTCGACGACGACCGGATGCCGACGCTGATGGGCGAGTACAAGGTCCCGCACTTCGACGCCAAGGGACAGGCCGACCGGTTCTTCGAGGACGTCCCGACGACGTACCTGCTCACCACCGCCTACTGGGACAACTTCATCCACTTCGGGTGGGAGCCGCAGAGGGGCGAGGACGGCACGCTCAACCTGGTCCTGCCCATGGGTGACCGACCGCTCCCCGGCCTGGCGGTCGAGGACATCGGACGCTGCGCGCTGGGGATCTTCCGGGAGGGTTCGTCAGACGTCGGTGAGCGGATCGGAATCGCCGGCGAGCACCTGACCGGCGCCGAGATGGCGGAGGCTCTCTCGGCCCTGCTCGGCGAGCCG
>CALJLC010000538.1 GCA_937982605.1 uncultured Gemmatimonadales bacterium
CGCGGACGTCATGGACCTCCAGCTGGGGACGGTGAAGACGTACCTGCACTGCGCACGCGGCGAGCTCAGAAAATCGCTCGCTCACCTGGCATCGTGACGGATGGTGCATGTGCCGATCATCCAGCAGATCCGGGCGAATGCGGGTCCTCCTGTCGGAGCTCGTCGGAGGGGTTTTTCATGAAACTCCGCCGGCACGACACGCGTAGTGCGAGCAGGTCCGGGGACCATTGTCCGGACCGGTTCGCAGAGGAGATTTCGTGAAGCACCGAGACGCCCCCGGGCACCTGAGCGCCGAGCGCATGCAGGCGTTCCTCGACGGCGAGCTTCCCGCACGGGAAGTCGCTTCGGTCGAGGAGCATCTGACGTCGTGCGCCCGCTGCTCGGCGGAGCTCGACGGCTGGCGGGTGCTCTTCGAGGATCTCGGCGGGCTCGGCGTCCTCGGACCCGCGCACGGCTTCGCCGAACGCGTGATGGCCGGCGTGACGCTTCCCGGTGCGGGGGCCCACGTCGACAGCCCGGTCCTGCTGGACTTCCTGGACGGCGCCCTCCCGGTGCGGCGGGCGCGCGAGGTCGAGGCACACCTTCGGGCGTGCGCGCCCTGCACGGCCGAGGCCGACGACTGGATCGCCGTTCTGCGGAGGCTGGACGGGCTCGAGCGCTTCACCCCTTCGGAGGGGTTCGGTGAACGGGTGATGGCCCGGGTCGAGGTCCCGGCTCGGCGGCCGCTCGCCGCGCGACTCCGGGAGCGATTCGCCTCGGTGGCGGCCGCCCCGGTACCGGAGCACGTGCCGCTCGGCATCCTTCAGGACTTCGTCGACGGGACGCTGCCCTCCCGGGCCGTGGCGCGCGTCGAGGCCCACGTCGGAGGCTGCGCCCGGTGCGCCGGCGAGCTTCACGCCTGGCGGGCCCTGCAGCACGGACTCGAGGGACTCGGCCACCACGCTCCCTCGCCGGGCTTCGCCGAGCGCGTCATGGCCGAGGTCACCATCCAGCAGACCGCAAAGGCGCTCACGCCGGTCTCGGTCTGGTGGAAGGCCGGCTCTGCGGCGCGTCGCCTGGTGCCCCGCACGCGTCAGGCGTGGGCGGCGCTCTCCGGAGCGGCCGTGACCCCGGCCGCGATCGTCGGTCTGATGGCATGGGTGCTGCTCTCCCACCCGACGCTCACGCTCGGTTCTCTGGCTTCCTTCTTCGCGTGGCAGGTCGTGGACGTCGGCTCGGCGCTCTTTTCGGGCTTCGGAGCCGTGTCGGCCCGCGCCGTGAATGCGCTCGGGGCCGGTGCGCTGGTCGAGGCGGTCACGTCGACGCCGCTCGTCGTCGTGGCGCTGGGCCTCGCCTACCTCGTGCTGTGCGCGCTCGCCTTCCGCGTGCTGCGCAGAAACCTCTTCAACCGCCGCTCGTTCGGCGGCCGATATGCCCATGGTCTTTCGTAACGCCCTGTTCGGACGGGCCGTCCTGGTCCTCGGCCTCGCCGCGCTCGCGATCCCGGCGGGCGCCGCGTGCCAGCTCCGCGAGATCGTCTCGAAGAGCGTCTCCGCGTCCTCGTCCGGAGCCACGCTCGGCCTGGAGTTCGCCGACGACGGCGCGCTGGAGATCTCCTTCCGTGGCGGTCGCATCTCGGTCGACGGGGAGACGCTCGGCTCCTACGAGCCCGGAGACGCGCTGGACGCCGCCTGGCGCTCCCTGCTCGGGGAGGCGATGGCACTCGAGAACGGCGCGCTCGCCGAGATGCTCGAGGCGTGGCGGGCCCCGTCGTCGCTGTCGGGTGCCGAAGCCGAGGCGGCCGAGGAGCTCGACCGCGCGCTGGAGGCGGCGCTCACGGCACCCGAGCCGGTCGAGGCGCGAGACGGCGCCTCGGTGAGCATCGACATGGGCGAGAACGGCTCCCTCGCCCGGCTGCTCGTCGGCTCCCTCGGCCGGCTGGGCGTGCTCGAGGAGGCCCTCGAAGACCTCGACGAGGTCTTCACGATCCACATCGAGGAAGACGTGGTGATCCCGGCGGGAAGCGAGACGACCGGCACGCTGGTCGTGATCGGCGGGACGCTCCGGGTCGAGGGTGAGGTGGACGGGGACGTGGTCGTCGTCGACGGCGCGCTCGACGTGCGCGAGAGCGGCGTCATCCGGGGTGAGGCCCGCATCGCCGACACGCGGATCCTGCGCAACGACGGGGACGTCCGTGGCGGCCTCGTCGACGTGCTCGAGGAGGAGCGGGAGGTCGAGGCCGAGCTACGCGATCGGCTCCGGGAGGAGATCCGCACCGAGATCCGCAACGACCTGCGCAACGAGCTGCGCAACGTCGCTCGCTTCGAGGACGACGAGGACTCGTACTCGATCATGGCCCCGTTCCGGCCGGTCGTCCGGGGCGTCGGCGGGGTGATCGAGAAGCTGGTGATGGTCCTCGTGCTCGGGATGCTGGGCGCCGGCTTCCTCGCCTTCGCGGGCCAGAACATGGACGCGATCGCCGAGACCGCGCGCCGCTCGCCCGGGCGGGCCGCGCTGGTCGGCTGCGCGGGCAGCTTCCTGCTTGTCCCGGTGTGGATCATCGGCGCGATCGCGCTCGTGATCTCGATCATCGGTATCCCGGTGGCGATCGCCTGGCTCCCGCTCTTCCCCCTGGCGGCCGCGGTCGCGGCGCTCCTCGGGTACGTGACCGTGGCGCGCAACGCGGGGGAGTGGCTCGCCGACTCGGGCTTCCCCTGGACCGGCTGGATCCGCAAGTCCAACCCGCTCTTCACGCTCGTCGGTGGCCTCCTGGGCCTCTCCGCGGCGTTCATCGCCGGACACGTGATCTCGATGGCGCCCTTCCTCGGCTTCCTGAGCGGACTGCTCTTCGCCGTGGGCGTGATCGTCACGGTCCTCGCGGCCCAGATCGGCTTCGGCGCGGTCCTGCTGACCCGGGCCGGTCGGCGGCGGGAATACTGGCCGAGCTACGACGCGGACGAGGCATGGGAGGCCGCCATGCGCGGCACGGACGAGGGGTGACGACGATGAGGAGCGGATGGGCCGTGTGCGCGGCCATGGTGATGATTCCGGCCGCGGCCCACGCCCAGAGCTGGAACACGGTGACGATGTCGCGGCAGCTCGAGCGGGCGGACGAGATCCGGGTCTTCGTCGAGTACGGCGCGGGGCACTTCACCGTGCGCTCGGTCGACGAGGGGCTCCTGTACCGGATGAACCTCCGCTACGACGAAGACAAGTTCGAGCCGGTGGCGGAGTACTCGGGCAACCGCCTCCGGCTCGGCGTGGAGTCGCTCGGCCGGGGCATCCGGGTGAAGGGGCGCGAGGCGGGGTCCTTCGACCTCGAGCTGGCGCGCGGAGTTCCGATGGACCTGGACCTCGAGTTCGGCGCCGTGAAGGCCGACATCGACCTCGGCGGCCTGGCGCTGACCGACCTGGACCTGAGCACGGGGGCCTCGGCGTCGGTCGTCGTCGTCTCCGAGCCGAACCCGCTGCAGATGGGCACGGCGAGGTTCGAAGCCGGCGCGGCGGAGTTCACCGTCCGCGGCCTCGGCAACCTGAACGCGGAGCGCATCCAGGTCGACGCCGGCGTCGGGTCGATCACCCTCGGCCTCGACGGACGCTGGACCCGGGACGCCGAGCTGAGCGTGGACATGGGCCTCGGATCGCTGGAGATCGAGGTGCCGGAGGGTCTCGGCATCCGCCTGCGCAAGGACAGCTTCCTCGCCTCGCTCGACTCCGAAGGGCTCATCAAGCGTGGCGACGTGTACGAATCACCGGACTTCGCGGACGCCGAGCGGCGGGTCGAGATCGACCTGGACGCGGCGTTCGGAAGCATCGAGGTGGTCTGGATCCGCTGACGGGGAGGCACCGATGATCGGCTCACTGCTCACATTCTTCGCGGTCGGACTCGCGACGATCGTGGCCGCCGGGCTCGTGCTCGGCGTGGTCGGCGTCGTCTTCTCGCTCACCTTCGGCCTCGCGACCTTCCTGCTCTTCAAGGTCGCGCCGATCCTGCTGGTCGGCTGGGTCGTCGTGAAGGTCTTCGAGAAGAGCCGCGGGAGCCAGTCGCTCTCCGACGCGGACCGGCGCTGGCTCGAAGGGGAGTGAGCGCGGCTAGCGCGGGCCGGTAGCCGCCGCGGCGATCCCCTCCTCCACCGCCGAGGCGACCGCCTCGAGCGCCTTCGCCGCAGCCGATTCGGGCGCGGCGGTCACGGTGGGCGCCCCCGCGTCCCCCGCACGCGACACCGCCGGATCGAGCGGCACCCGGCCGAGGAACGGCACCCCCATCTCGGTGGCCAGCTCCTCCCCGCCGCCGCGACCGAAGACGTCGACGACCTCGTCGCAGTTCGGGCAGGCGAGTCCGCTCATGTTCTCGACGATCCCGAGCACCCGCGTATTCACGCGCTCGAACATCTTGATGCCCCGGCGGACGTCGCCCGTGGCGACCTGCTGCGGCGTGGTCACCATGACCGCGCCGTCGAGGTCGATCGTCTGGACGAGAGAGAGCTGCGCGTCTCCGGTGCCCGGGGGCATGTCCACGACGAGCACGTCGAGCGCGCCCCAGTCGACCTGCTCGAGGAACTGCTTGAGGATCCCCGAGATGAGCGGGCCGCGCATGATGGCCGGCTGATCCGGGTCGAGCAGGAAGCCGAGGCTCATCAGCTTCACGCCGTGCGCCCGGATGGGCTCGATCATCTCGTGGCCCTTCTCGCCGGTCACGTCGGGCCGTCGCTGGACCCCGAACATGAGCGGGATGTTCGGCCCGTAGACGTCGGCGTCGATGAGCCCCACGGCATGGCCGCGGCCGGCGAGCGCGGCGGCCAGATTGGCCGCGACCATCGACTTGCCCACGCCCCCCTTGCCCGAGCTCACCGCGATGACGTGGCTGACGTGGGAGAGGAGCCCGGGCCTCGGGGTGGGCGCCGGAACGGAGCCCGGCTTGAGCCCGCCCTGGCGGCCGCCGCCGCCGGAGCCGGTCGGACCCATCTGGGGGAGCTGGACGTTGATCTTCACGCTCGCGATCCCCTCCAGCCCCTCCACGACCGAGCGCGCCTCCTTGACGAGATCGCCCGGATCCTGCGGCTGGAGCTGGAAGGTGAAGGCGGCGTTGCCCTGCTCGTCCACCTCGACGTTCTGCACGTGACCCCCGGCCACGAGGTCACGGCCCGAGGCGGGATGCCGCACACCCGCGAGGGCGACCATGACGGCACGGCGGAGGTCCTGGGAGCTCATCGAATCATCGGGTCCGGTTACGGCGGCGCGCGTCCGCTCGGCAGCCGTTTCGGGCCGGCGAGACGCGCGCGAGGGGCCCCAAAACCCAGCCGGTCCCCCGAGGCGCCCACGGGGGCTCCGTGCCCCGACCGCCCCCCGCCCCGAGAGTTGATCGGCCCCGCCATCGTTTCGAGATTCCTCGCGCCGGCCCGCCCCGCGGGCCGCCCCCCGCCCCCCGCCACCCGCCCGCCCATGAACGGCATCCCCGCCACCCCCACGCCGATCAACGAACCCGTCCTCTCCTACGCCCCCGGGACCCCGGAGCGCGCCGAGCTGAAGGCAGAGCTCGAGGCGCAGGCCTCCCGGGTCGTCGACATCCCCCTCGTGATCGGAGGGGAGTATATCCGCACGGGAGACACATTCGACGTCGTCATGCCGCACGACCACGGTCACGTTATCGCGCGCGCCAACCGCGCGGGCACGGCTGAGGTCGAGAAGGCCGTCGCGGCGGCCAACGCCGCGCACCGGGAGTTGTCGACGATGCGCTGGGAGGATCGCGTGGCGGTCTTCCTCAAGGCGGCCGACCTCCTGGCCGGGCCCCGGCGCGCCCGGCTCAACGCCGCCACGATGCTCGGTCA
>CALJLC010000539.1 GCA_937982605.1 uncultured Gemmatimonadales bacterium
ACCGAGCGAGCACGACGTGCGCGTCACCATCACCGAACGGCACTGCGAAGTCCCGTCCAAGGTCCTCGAACGCACGGAGCGCCAGATGGCGGCGCTGGTGAAGTTCGAGAACCGGGCCTCACACGCCGAGGTCGTATACAGCGAAGAGAAGCGATCCCGCAGGGTCGAGGCGGTCGTCTCCATCGACGGCGCCCCGCCTGTCGCCGCCCACGGCGAGGGCGAGGAGTGGCGGTCCGCGCTCGACCAGGTCGTCGAGCGCCTCCGGCGTCTGCTCCGCGACGGCCGGAAGCAGCGCCGCGACCACAAGGCACCGCCGCTTTCCGAGGGCGTCGTCGGGGAGTGATCCCCGACGTACGGGGACGAGTCTGAGCGGCAAGAGCATCTCCCTACGGGAGATCGTAGACGCCAAGCGCGAGAAGCTCGCTCTCGACCTCCTCAACGAGAGCGTCGGCCTGGAGCGCCGCGCCCGGGACCCCGACGTGACCTCGCCGGGCCTCGCGCTGGCCGGCTTCACCGCGCGGGTCCCCGAAGGCCGCATGTTCGTTTTCGGGGAAACCGAGATGGCGTACCTCGAGACGCTGGACCCGGACGAGGCCGCCCGTCGCGTCGACACCCTCTTCTCCCTCGACGTGCCGGCGGTCTTCGTCTCCAAGGGGCAGGACGTGCCTCCGTACTTCGTCGATGCGGCCACACGGCACGGCGTGCCCGTTCTGCGCTCGCACCGGAGCACCAAGGACCTCTACCAGCTCATCAAGCCCTTCCTCGAGCTCTCGCTGGCTCCGAGCACCACGCTGCACGGCTCGCTGGCGTCGGTCTACGGCGTGGGGCTGCTCTTCGTGGGCGAGAGCGGCGTGGGCAAGAGCGAATGCGTGCTCGACCTCGTCGAGCGCGGCCACCGGCTGGTCGCCGACGACCTGGTGATGGTGACCCGCCAGGGCAACGACGTCCTCATCGGTCGGGGTCACGAGCTCCAGGGCCACCACATGGAGATCCGGGGCGTCGGCATCATCGACGTCTCCGCCCTCTTCGGCGTGCGGGCGATCCGTCGTCAGAAGCGGATCGAGGTGATCGTGCACCTCGAGCTCTGGGACCAGGAACGCGACTACTCCCGCACCGGTCTGGACGACGACGTTCAGGAGGTCCTCGGCGTCGAGATCCCGAGGGTCACCGTTCCGCTCAACCCCGGCAAGAACGTCACGGTGATCGCCGAGGTCGTGGCCATGAATCACCTCCTCCGGTACTCGGGCGTGGACTCGGCCAAGGCGTTCGACCGCAAGCTCCGACAGTACCTCGAGCAGGACTATGAGTGAGCCCGCGGTCGGTGTCGTCGTCGCCCACGGGCCGATGGCCCGCGCCATGGTCGAGGCCGTCCGGCGCATCGCGGGAGACGCCGCGGACGCCCTCCACCCGCTCTCGAACGAGGGGACCGGGCCGGTGGCGCTGCGCGAGCAGCTCGACGCCCTCCTCGGCGATGCGCCCGCGGTGATCTTCGTGGACCTCCAGAGCGGAAGCTGCGGCATGGCCGCGCTCTCGTGCTGCCGGGAACGCCCGCGCCGCGTGGTCGTGACCGGCGTGAACCTGCCGATGCTGCTCGACTTCGTCTTCCACCGCGAGGGCCCGCTCGACGAGGTGGCCGCGCGGGCGCTCGAGAAGGGCCGCGCGGCGATCGCCGTGCCGCTGAAGGGACGCTGAGGGCCGCGTGCCGATCGTCCTGTACCGCATCGACGAACGGCTCATCCACGGCCAGGTCGTCATCGGCTGGGGGCACGAGCTGAGGCCGACGCGCTTCGTGGTCGTCGACGACGAGCTCGCCGGAAGCGCGTGGGAGCAGGACCTGTACCGGCTCGCCGTCGCCGACGCCGACGTCGAGTTCGCTTCGGTCGACGACGCGCGCGGCCGCCTTGACGCGCTGCGGGCGTCTCCCGAGCGGACGATCCTGCTCACGCGCGACATCGCCTCGATGCGCCGGCTCGGAGAGGGCGGCACGCTCCGGGGCGTCCCGGTGAACCTCGGGGGCCTGCACCACGCGGCAGGGCGCCGCGAGCTCCTCCCGTACCTGTTCGTCTCCGACGCGGATCGCGACGAGCTCGAGCGACTCGCCGCGGCGGGGGCGGAGGTGACCGCCCGGGATCTGCCGGACGCGCACCGGGTGGAGCTCGCGGCCCTCCTGGGCGGCTAGGGCGGTGGCTGCGGAGATCGCGCGGCTCGCCCTGCTCGGTGGCCTCCTCGGGCTGGACGGGACATCGGCGGGGCAGTTCATGGTGTCGCGTCCGCTCGTGGCCGGAGCGCTGACGGGGTGGGTCCTCGGCGACGTGGCCACCGGGATCCTGGTCGGCGCGGTGCTCGAGCTCTTTCTGCTGGTCTCCTTCCCGACCGGCGGGGCGCGCTTCCCGGAAGGCGCCACCGCGACGGTCGTGGCTGTCGGCACGGCCGCGGCGCTCGGAGGCGCCGGTGCGCTCCCGCTCGGCGTGGCCACGGGGCTGGTGTGGGGCCAGCTCGGCGGGGCGACCGTGACCGGCCTCCGCCACCTCAACACCCGCCTGGCGCCCGACCCGGGCGCCCGGATCACCGCGCGCCGCATCACGACGGGGCACCTCGCCGCCGTGGCGCTCGACTTCCTGCGCGCTTCGGCGGTCACCGCCGCGGGCCTCGTCGCGGGGCGCCTCGCGCTGGCGCCGCTCGCGTCGTCGTGGAGCCTCGGGGCAGGGAGCTCGCTCGCGCTCCTGACGGCGGGCGGGGCCGTCTCCATGGGGATCCTGGTCCACGACGTGGGCGGCCTGCGAGCGCGGGGCGGGTGGTTCGCCGCCGGCCTACTGCTCGGCGTCGTCGGGGCGCGGTTGTTGTGAGCCTCTCGAAGCGCGCGGTCGCGAGCACCTTCGTGCGGACGTTCCTGATCCAGGGGTCCTGGAACTACCACACGATGCTCGGCACAGGCTTCTCCTGGGCGCTCCTCCCGGCGCTGCGGCGGCTCCACCGGGACGACCCCGCCGCGTTCGAAGCGGCGGCCGGCCGCCACGTGGAGCATTTCAACGCCCATCCCTACCTGACGGGTGTGGCGCTGGGGGCGGTCGTGCGGCTCGAGGCGGACGGGGAGCGGCCCGAGACCGTGTCGCGCTTCAAGACCGCGGTGCGCGGGCCGCTCGGGAGCCTCGGGGACCAGCTCGTCTGGGCGGGGATCCTCCCCCTCTCCGCGCTCGTCGGCCTCGCGCTGTACTGGGCCGGTCTTCGTCCCGCCTGGGTCGTCGCGGGCTTCCTCGCGCTGTACAATGCCGCGCACCTCGCGCTCCGGTGGTGGGGGCTGCGGACCGGGCTCGAGGCGGGTCGGGACGTGGCTCAACGACTCTCGGCGGCCGGGCTGGGGGAGCGGGCCACCGCGCTGAGGCCGTGGCTGGTGCTGGCGACGGGCGTCGTGGCGGGACTCCTGCTCGCCCGGCCGGAGGGGCTCGTCGGCGCCGGGGTGGCGTGGGCCGGCCTCGGCGCGGGGGCGTTCGGGGTCGGGCTCGTGGGTGGCCACCGCGTGTGGCGTCCCGCCGCCGTGGCCACGGTGGCGGTGGTGGCCGCGATCTCACTGCTGGGGGTGATCCGATGAGCGATGCACGGGCCGAGCGCACCGTCGAGGTCGTGAACCGGGCGGGCATGCACGCCCGGCCGGCGGCCGAGCTGGTGAAGCTGGCCGGCACGTTCCGCGCGGACATCCGCCTGGAGAAGGACGGCCTCGAAGTGAACGGCAAGAGCATCATGGGGGTGCTCATGCTGGCCGCCGAGCGGGGGAGCTTCCTGCGCATCGTCGCCGAGGGCGCGGACGCGGAGGACGCGGTGGCGGCCCTCTCCGGGCTGGTCGGACGCGGCTTCGACGAGCTGGAAGCCTGAGGCGGTCGGGACGTGTCGATCGTTCTCGTGGGGAGCCCGGCTTCCGAGGGGATGGCGGCGGGGAAGGTCTTCCGCCTGGAGTGGGGGGTCCCGGTCGTGCCCCACCGGTCGATCACCGACGAGGCGGTCGACGGGGAGATCGAGCGCTTCCACGAAGCCAGGGCGTGGGCCACCGAGCGGCTCGAGGAGACGAAGGCGATCACCGAGGGCAAGCTCGGCGTCGTGGAGGCCCGGATCTTCGATCCGCAGATCCTGATGCTCCAGGACTCGGAGGTGGTGGAGGGGACCCTTCGCTACATCCGGGAGAACCGGCTCAGCGCGGAGCGTGCCTTCGAGCTGCGCATGCTCGAGCTCAGGGCTCGATGGAGCCGGACGTCGCATCCGATGGTCCTCGACCGGCTTAACGATCTCGAGGATCTGATGATCCGGGTGCTGCACAGGCTCCTCGGCCGGAACGACCCCACGGACCTCGCCTCGATCGGAGACGGGGTGATCGTCGTGGCGACGAACCTCACGCCCAGCCTGACCGTGCAGCTCGACCTCGAGCGCGTGCTCGGCATTGCCACGGATCAGGGCACGCGCACGGCACACTGGGCAATGCTGGCCCGCTCGCTCGAGGTGCCCGCCGTGGTCGCCCTCGGAGACGTGACCGGCGTGGCCGTCGACGGGCAGGAGGCGATTCTCGACGGGCGCACGGGACGGGTGGTGCTCGAGCCGGAGGCCCGGGAGCGGACCGCCTTCGAGGTGCGGCAGCGGACGATCTCGGAGTGGGAGGAGGAGATCGCGCTCATCGCCGCCCTGGACTCCGTCACCCAGGACGGCCAGTACGTGGAGCTGCGGGCCAACCTCGACCTGCCCGGCGAGGCCGATCGCGCGCGCGAGCACGGCGCCGTGGGCGTCGGCCTCTTCCGGACGGAGTTCCTCGTCGTCGGGCGCAGCTCGATGCCCGGGGAAGAGGAGCAGTACGAGGCGTACCGACGCACGGCCGAGGCCTTCCCGAGCGGAGCCGTCTACATCCGGACCTTCGATCTCGGCGGGGACAAGTTCCCGATGTTC
>CALJLC010000540.1 GCA_937982605.1 uncultured Gemmatimonadales bacterium
GCAGCAGTCCGAGCGCCAGCCGTCGACGGCTGAACAGCTCGACGATCGCGCCGAAGATGACCGCCGCGGCGGTGATGAAGATGATCGTGTCGTAGAGATTTCCCACCGGCGGCCGCTGCATGATGATGCAGCGTTTCACGATCGGGATCACCGTGTAGGTCAGCCCGGCCTGGCGTACGCCCCCCACGGAGCGGACGCGCTCGAGCGCCTCCCGGTAGATCGACTCCCGGAGGTCGGCGTCGAGGGTGCCGTTCCACTCGAGGCGCACCACGGCCAGCCGGTCCGCGTCGAAGCCCAGATCCTGGGCCTCGGCGTTTCTCAGGCTTCGGACGAAGAGCCCCGCACCGACGAGGAGGAGCACGGAGAGCGCGGCCTGGCCCACCAGCAGGGCGATCCGGGTTCTGGAGCGGCCTCCCGCCACGGATCGGCCACCCGCGCTCAACGCGCCGGCGAGCTCGACCCGGCCGGCCTGGAGCGCCGGCACGACGGCGGTGACCGCGGCGGCGAGGAGCGCGGCGGCTACGGTGAAGGCGAGGAGGCGCCCGGAGAGCCCGGAGTCGGTGAAGGCCACGCCCGGCAGCAGCGATTCGTGGACCACGGACGCGAGCACCCCGGCCAGGAGCAGCGCGGCCCCGGCACCCAGGCCCGCAAGGACGAGGCTCTCCGTGAGGACCTCGCCGATGAGCCGCGCGCGTCCCACGCCGAGCGTGAGTCGGACCGCGGTCTCGCGCCGGCCCCGGATCGAACGGGCGAGCAGGAGGTTGGCCACGTTGAGGCAGGCCACGAGCAGGACCACGAGAGACACGCCGGCCAGCCATTCGGCCACGCGCGCTTCGCTCGACGGCCGCGGTCCACGGGCGTCGATGATCGGGGAGGCGAGGATGTCCGCGTTCCCGTCGTAGCGGTCCTCGGCGACGAGCTCGGCTCGGCCGGCCCGGTGCGCGGCGGTCGCCTCGGCCTCGGCAGCCTCGATCGTGGCGCCGTCGGCCAGGCGGGCGACCGCGTGGACCCAGTACCACCCGCGCGTCGTCTCCCACTCGGTTCCGTTCTGGACGGCCTGTGCCGCGAGCAGGGGCAGCCAGATGTCCACGGGCGACAGCTCCGCCCCGGTGAAGCCCGCCGGGGTGACCCCGACGATCGTGTAGGTGCCGAGCCCCACGTCCAGCGTCGCGCCGAGGATCGACGGGTCGCTCCCGAGGGCGCGCTCCCAGTACTCGGACGAGACCACCGCGACGAGCGGCGCGCCGATCCGGTCGTCGTCGGGCGCGAAGAAGCGACCCAGGCGCGGCTGGACGCCGAGCAGCCCGAACAGATCGGCCGCCGCTAGCGCCACCCGGGCCTGCGTGGCCGACTCGCCCCTGCCCACGGTCATGTCGCGGGGCGTGGTGAAGCCGGCCACGGACTCGAAGGCCCCGACCCCCTCGAAGTCGCCGAGGTCAGGCCAGGTGTGCGTGCGACCGACGGAGATGTCGCCGTTGAAGATCTCGCGGCGCACGTGGAGGCGCCGCACCTCGTCGGCGTCGACGACGTGCTGCGGCGGGCTCAGCAGGAGACGGTCGACCACGCCGAACATCACCGCGTTGGCGCCGATCCCGAGTCCGAGGATGGAGACGATCGCCACGGAGAAGCCGGGCGTCCGCCGCAGCCGTCGGAAGGCCAGCTCCACCGTGCGCAGCGCGGTCTCCAGCGCCGGGATCGAGTCGCGAGCGCGGACGCGACGGTCGATCGTGACCAGCGCGTGGCGATAGGCGCGCTCGTCGCCGAAGCGCGCCCGGGCCGCGGCCAGGGCCTCCTCCTCTCCGAGCCCCCGCTGACGCGCCTCGCGGACCATCTCGTCGAAGTGGTGACGGATCTCGTCGTCGACGTCGCGTTCCACCGCACCGGGGCCGCGGAGTCGGAAGAGGCGTCGCACGCCCTGCGGCAGCCGCATCGTCAGCGCCCTCTCTCGGTGCCCAGCACCTTGAAGACGGCCTCCGCGTACTGCGCCCACTCCCGCTCGGAGCGATCCAGGGCGCGGACGCCTTCCGGCGTGAGCGCGTAGTACTTGGCCCGGCGGTTCGTCTCGGAGACGCCCCACTCGGAGGTGAGCCAGCCCCGCTTCTCCATCCGGTGCAGCGCGGTGTAGAGGGCGCCGTCCTCGATCTCGAGTGTCCCGTCGGTGGTTCGCCGGATCCATTCGGCCACGCCGTAGCCGTGCCGGGACTCGTCGGCGACGGCCTTGAGGACGAGCACGTCGAGGGTGCCCTGGAGGAGGTTCAGCTGCCTCGGAGACATGGTGGCCTGAAATGTTGAGGGGAAACGCGCGACGAATGCCCCGACCGTCGGGTCGGGGCCACCTGAAGTGTTCAGGGGAAGCTGGCAGCCGCGGGATGCGGCGTCAAGCGAGGTGCGCCACAGCCGCACCGGAGGGAGCGAGTCGCATGGTAGTCGCAATCCGCGTACATTGCGGGCCCGCCCCCGAGCCGGGAGCGGGACTCTCGTGCAACAGGAGGTGCTCATGTCCACGAGACTCTTCGCCGCAGGCCTGATCCCGTGCGCGGCCGTGGTGCTCGCCGCGTGCGGACCTCGGGTGGACCTCGCTTCGGAGGAGGCGGCCATTCGCGACGTCGCCGCCCGCTGGGCGGCCATGGACCGCGAGCGTGACGCCGCCGGTGTCGCGGCGCTCTTCGCCGAGGATGCGTCTCTCGTCTGGGACGACCGGAGGCCCGTCCGGGGTAGAGCAGCCATCGAAGAGCACATGGCCACGTCGTACCTCGAGAACCCGAGCGGCGAAGGGGACTGGGGGCCGGACCGGATCGACGTGGCGGCCTCCGGAGACCTCGCGGTCGAACACGGGTCGTGGAGGAATCCGGGATCCGAGGGACGCTACATGACGGTGCACCGGAAGCTCGACGGCGAGTGGCGGGTGATCGCGGACATGTCGGTCGACACGCCCCCCGACGGCGGCGCACCCGACTGGGCCGTGGCGAGCCTGACGGCGTGGTACGAAGCCTTCAACGGCCGCGACGCCGCGGCGATGGGCCGGCTCTACGCCCCGAACGCCCGGACCGGAGGAGCCGACGGACGCGCCGCGATCATCGCCGCCTTCCGGGCCGACTGGGCCGAGAGCGACGAGACGTGTCGGGGAGCCTACGACGGCTTCCGCGTCGTGGGGGGCGTGGCCGCCGGTTGGGGCCGTGACTTCTGCACGGACCGTACGACGGGCGAGATCACCTCGGTGACCCGGTGGCTGAGCGTGCACGACCGCCAGCCGGATGGAAGCTGGATCATGATCCGGGACTGGGGGGAGGAGATCCAGTAGCCGGATCCTCGACGATCAGCGTCCACGTCGAGTCCCGAACGAACGAACGCTCCGGCCCGAATCGGCGCAGCAGCTCGGCGAGGAGGCGGGTGTCTCCGGACCGCAGGCTCAGCGCGCCCACCCGCCGCGGTTCGGGTCGGAGCTCGATCGTCGGTACGGCGGGCGGGGCGTCCCCGGGCACGGCCTCGGCCGGCGGTGGCACCTCGACTTCGACGTAGTCCACGACGTCGAACGCCGACCACTCGAGCGTGTAGTCCTCCCGGACGAAGCCCGTCTCGAGCGCGAGTCTTCCCGTCAGCTCGGGCGGGACGACGCCCGCGTCGCCGGGCTCCGGCCAGCGGCCCATCGAGGCGTGAGAGCTCTGCGCGGCACGCACGACCGCCTCGACGTCGGCGGTCGCCCGCGAGCTCAGCGCGCGGAAGGCGCGGGCCCGGAGCGCGGGTGTCGCGAGCGCCCAGACGAGCAGGAGCACGGCCGCCGCGATCGCCACGTCCCCTCGGGACGGAGTCGACCACTTCACGGCCCGCACCCCTCGACCCGGGTCATGACGCCTCCGTGCGGGTCGACCAGGGACCGGCAAGCTGCTCGAACGCCGGTGCGGGGGCGGTGGAGTCGAAGACGATCGCCTCGCCCCGGGGCGAGTACCCGACCAGCTGATACGCTCGACTCGTCGAGCGGACGTAGCGGATCCCGGGCAGTCGCACCGGTACGTCGTCGAGCGAGCGGGGCAGGGCACCGTTCGCGACTCGGTAGGCCTCGATCTGCTGGGCCTGGAGGAGGAGCGAGACGTGCACTCCGTGGACCCGATCCGCGACCGTGAGCGGCGGTGGGCTTTCCGGGACGAGGAGCGCCGGAGGGCGCAGCCCGACCCCCAACGCCACCAGCGCGATCAGCGCCGCGACCCCCAGCTTGATCCGGCGGGCGCGATTGCTGCCCGTGGGCACCCGGTAGATCGCCTCTTGCATCTCCGCGTGCGCGAGCGCCGCGGCCAGGAGCCGATCTCGCTCCTGCGGGGTGCTCGCGTCGCCCAGATCGAGGATGAGCTCCTCGGGCAGCCTGGCCAGTCCCTCCGCGTGGATCTCGCTGAGCGCGAGGTAGGCCTGCGCGCCGATCAGCGGTCGGGCCTCGGCCTCCTCGTCCTCCGACTCGCCCGCTCCGTCGCCCGCTCCGTCGTCCGCGGCGGCGTCACCGTCCGGCTCCGTCGCCGTCGCGTCCGGTGCGTCCGCGCCGCCTTCGAGCGGCTCGTCCTCGGAGGCGTCCTTCTTCCTCAGCTCGTCGGCGAGCTCCAGGATCCCGGCCGCGCCACCGTCGGTCTCTTCCCCCGCCTCGGCGGCGACGAGCGCGAGGGTCTCGGCGATGAGCTGAGCACGGGCGTCCCCGTCCTCCTCGTCGACGTCGATCGGCACCGGCTCGACCTCGTCCCCGAGGGCGGCCGTCGCCGCGACGAGCTCGTCGACCGTCAGCTCCGGCGTCGCGTCGTCGAGCGTCGGCTCCTCCGGAGGCGGCTCTCCGGCCACCGTCCCGGACGACTCCGTGCCGGCGCCCTTCTTCGTTCGCCGAGCCTTCTTCTTCCTCTTCTTCTTCTTTCCCGTGCCCTCGGGTTTCGAGGCGCCGTCGGGGGCCTT
>CALJLC010000541.1 GCA_937982605.1 uncultured Gemmatimonadales bacterium
GCTCGGCGGGGGGCACGGGATCGGGCTCCGGCAGGAGCGACGCATCGGGTTCGGCCTCGGCCGACGCCTCGGGTTCCGCCTCGACCGGCGCGTCGGGCTCGGGCAGGGGCGGCGGCGAAGCCTCCGGCTCCGGCAGCGGCGGCGGGGACTCCGCCTCCAGCGGAACGGGCGGAGGGGTAGCCATGCCCGCCGGCAGCGGGGGCGGCACGGGTGCGTCCCCTTCGGGAAGCGGAGGTGGGCTCGGCTCGGCCGCTGCGGGCTCCTCCGCCGGGGGTGCGGCTTCCGCCGGGGGTTCGGCTTCCGCCATCCCGGGAGGCGGGGAAGCCGGCCGCGGCTCCGAGAAGAGCGCGTCGATCGAACGGGCCAGGCCGGTGAGCTGCTTCGTGCCGTCGTACTCGTACATGGAATCGTGCCCGTCGGGTCGGCGGCCGTCCGCGGGGGGGGCCGGAGGGAAGCTCGCGATCAATGTACCGCGCGGCTCCCGGGCTCGGGAGGTTGTTTTCTTGCCTGCCCCGGACGCCCCCGGCATCTTGCCGTTCCGACTCCGCGCGGCCCCCGGCGCGGCTCGACCAGCGAACCACCCATCGGTCGCCGCAGTCGCGTGCGACCCGGACGAGGAGATGCATCGATGCCCGTGTTCACGCGTCTGCGGGACGGCGTGCTCACCCTTACGGTCGACGGCGACTTCACGGCCAACGAGCTCCGTCGGGTGGCGTTTCGCGCCCTCGAGAGCCCGGACACGCCTCCGTCGGTTCCGGTCCTCCTCGACATGAGCGGAGCCGCCGGCCTCTCGGCGAAGTCGACCGAGGAGCTCGAGGCGAGCGGCGCCATCTTCGGGGCGTACCGGGACCGGATCGTCGGTCTCGCCGTCGTCGCGCCGGCGGAGGTGCACCCCCACTTCGGCGAGGGCGGTGTCTTCGCCCGCGAGGCGGGGCTCACCGTGCACCCGTGCCTGGCGCATTCCGAGGCGCGGGAACGGCTCGGCGTGGGGGGAGCCCGATGAGGCGGCGGGGAGTCGGGGGCGTCGGCGCCTTCCTGACGGCGCTCGCGGCGGCGGGGTGCGGAGAGGCACCCGCGATCGTGGCCCAGGAGGGCTCCATCGTCTTCACCGACGTCACGATCCTGCCCATGGACCGACCCGGCGCGGTGCCGGGCCAGAGCGTCGTCGTGACCGGCGACCGGATCACGGCCGTCGGACCCGCGGAGTCGATCGAGGCCGGCGAGGGCGCCACGGTCATCGACGGCTCGGGTCGCTTCCTGATGCCCGGGCTGGCCGAGATGCACGCGCACGTGCCACCGGGCGCGAACCCTCCCCGTGACGCGGTCGAGGACATCCTCTTCCTCTACGTGGCCAACGGGATCACGACGATCCGCGGGATGCTCGGCTCCGAGTACCAGATCCCGCTGGCCGAGGAGCTGCGTGCCGGGACCGTGCTCGGTCCGGCGTTCTACGTGGGCGCTCCGTCGATCAACGGCAACTCCGCGCCCACCCCCGCCGACGCCGAGCGCCTCATCCGCGCTCATGCCGCGGCCGGTTACGATCTGCAGAAGATCCACCCCGGCGTCGGGCTGGAGACCTGGAACCACATGGTCGACGTCGCCGCCGAGGTGGGCCTCACCTACGGCGGGCACGTCCCCGCCGCCGTGGGGCTCGTGCACGCGATCGAAACCGGGATGTCGACGGTCGACCATCTCGACGGCTACGTGCAGGCGGTCGCTTCGGACGACGTCGTGTCCCAGATCAATTCGGGCGAGGCGATCAGCCTCGAGGGGCTGGTGGCCGGGGTCGACGAGGCGAAGGTCGACGAGATCGTCGCGCTCACCGTCGAGCACGGGACGTACGTCGTCCCGACCATGTACCTCTGGGAGAACCTGTACGGCGTCTCCGATCCGGAGCCTTTCCTGTCGCAGCCGGAGATGCGGTACGTCTCGCAGGCGCAGCGGGACGCGTGGCGACGGCAGGCGGCGCCCGGCCCCCGGGGCACCCCCGAGGGCGTGCGCGCGTTCATCGACCTGCGCAACCGGATCCTGGAGCGGCTCGCCGACGCCGGCGCGGGGGTCATGATGGGCACCGACTCCCCGCAGCTCTTCAACGTCCCCGGCTTCGCGCTGCACCGCGAAATCGCGGTGATGGCCGAGGCCGGCATGACCCCTCAGCAGATTCTGGAGAGCGGCACCGCCACGGTCGGCCGGTACGTGCGCGAGGAGCTCGGCATCGACGACGCCTTCGGCACCATCGCGGAAGGTCAGCGCGCCGACCTGCTCCTGCTCGGCTCGAACCCGCTCGACGACCTGGCCAACCTCACGGACCGGGTCGGCGTCATGGTCCGGGGGCGGTGGGTGCCCGCGGAGGAGATCGACGCGGGGCTGGCGGCGCTGGAGGCGAAGCACCGGTGATCAGGCGCGCCCCGCGCGCCTGCACGACCCACTGCCACGCCCAGTTCACCATCACCAGCAGCCGGTTGCGGAAGCCGATCAGGTAGGTGATGTGGATGAGGCTCCAGAGGAGCCACGCCACGAAGCCGCCGAAGGTGCGCCCGCCGATGTCGGCCACGGCACGCGCGCGCCCGATGGTGGCCATGTCGCCCTTGTTGACGTACCGGAACGCGGGGCGCGACGGGAACGGCGGCGAACGCCCGATCTCGAGCGCGATGATCTCGCCGACGTGGCGCCCCATCTGGATGGCGCCCTGCGCCACGCCCGGCACGGGCGCCCGGGTCACGGCGTCGACCTGGGCGGCCAGATCTCCCGTGACGAAGACGTTCGGATGACCGGGCACCGAGCAATCCGGCTCGACGCGCACCCTTCCCTGCCGGTCGAGCTCCGTGCCCAGGTCGCGCGCGACGGGAGAGCCCTGGACGCCGGCCGCCCAGATCACGTTGGCGGCGGCGATCTTCTGATCGCCGACGTGCACCGCCTCCGGATCGATGTCGGTGACGAAGGCGTTCAGCCGCACGTCGACGCGCATGCGCTCCAGGTGGCGCAGCGCCCGACGCGACGCCTCCTCGGACATGCCGGGCAGGAGGCGGGGACCGCCCTCGAGAAGCAGGATACGCGCGGTCGTGGTGTCGATGCGGCGGAAATCGTCGGGGATCGTCTCCGCCGCGATCTCGCGCAGCGCGCCCGCCATCTCCACGCCTGTCGGCCCACCGCCGACGACGACGAACGTCAGCTTCCTGCGGCGCTCCTCCTCGTCGTCGAGGAGCTCCGCCTCCTCGAAGGCGAGCAGCACCCGGCGGCGGATCTCGAGCGCGTCCTCGATCGTCTTCAGTCCCGGGGCGCGCGCCGCCCAGTCGTCGTTGCCGAAGTAGGCATGCGCCGCACCTGCCGCGAGCACGAGCCAGTCGAATTCGAGCGACTCGCGTCCCATGCGGATCCGCTTCCCGTCGAGATCGACGCCCGTGACCTCCTGGAGGAGGACCTGGACGTTGTCCTGCCGGCGGACGATCGAGCGGATCGGCGCCGCGATGTCGGCCGGGGAGAGCGCGGCCGTCGCCACCTGGTAGAGAAGCGGCTGGAAGACGTGGTGATTCCGGCGGTCCACCAGCAGGACGTCGCACGGGGCACGCCGGAGGCGGCGCACGACCTCGAGGCCGGCGAAGCCGGCACCGACGACCACGACGCGGGGTCGCCGCCTCCCCCGCTCCCCCGGCGCGGTCTCCACGGTTACCCGGAGGCGCGCTCCGGGAACGGCACCGGCAGCTCGGGGAGGTCGAAGGCGCCCGGGAAATCGGCCTCGACCTCCTTCTGCTTTCCGCTCCACGTCTCGATGTCGACGCGGTAGACCGCGGTCTGCCGGAGCTCGTCGTCCGTCGTCGGCCGGTAGTCCCGACCCGGCTTCAGGTGCGGCGCGTACTTGTCGAGGAGTCGCTGGAGCGCGTGTCGGGCCTCGTCGGCGTCCTCGACCACCGTGCCGGTCCCGAAGACGTTCACGCCGCAGTACTCGATGCTGAACTCGAGCGCCTCCGGTGCGGGGAGCAGACGGCCCATTCCGGACGCGCTGAACGCCACGCGGTCGGCGGCGTCCATGTTGTCGCGGGTCCGACCGGTGCGGTGCGTGTGCAGGTAGATGCAGTGACGCTCCTCGTCGAAGACGAAGAGGTTCGAGTTGAGGTACGGCTGCCCACCCTCGCCGACCGTGGCGAGGGTCCCCCACGGCGCGCGCGTGAGGAAGGCCCGGACCCAGGCGTCGTCCTTCCCCCGATCACGGCGCCGCAACCGGCTCCGCTCGTCGTCCCGCCCCGCGTTGTCCGCGCCGACCTTCGCCGCCTCCGCCCCGTTCGTCCCGCTCACGCTCCCTCCTCGCCGTCCGCCAGATAGTCCCGCTCGATCAGCCTGCGGTGCCAGAGCTCGTGTCCGGCGATGATCCACGGGAAGCTCCGAACCGTGAAGTCGTACCCGCTCGCACGCCCGCGGCGGGCGCCCTGCGCCGAGTCCATCGCTGCGAACATGTGGACGTTCGCACGACGGAGCGCCGCCCACTCCTTGCCGAGCTCCTCGAGCGTGCGCCCGTCGGCGCGGGAGGAGGCCACCCACACGTCCTGATCCATCCCCGGGAGGTCGGCGCCGTCCTCGCGGGACATGGTCAGCGCTCGGTAGGCGAAGAGCCGCTCGGTATCGACGAGGTGGCCGACGACCTCGCGCAGGCTCCACTTCCCGTCCGCGTAGCGGTACGTCTCCCGTTCGGCGGGCACGGAGGCCAGAAGCGCGAGCGTGTCACCGAGCTGGTCGCGGAGCGTCTCGAGGATGTTTCCGTCCGGGACTGCGGCGACGTAGCGCCCGTAGTATTCCGCGTGCTCCCCGGGGGCCGGGCGGGGGAGGGCCGTCACCGGTCCTCCCCGATCGTGCCGTCCATCTCCTGGATCGTCTTCGTCGACGGCGGGCGCTCGCGCTGCAGGCGGCGCGCCACGGCCTCCGCCTCCCGCCACGCGCGCAGCACGTTCTCCCCGGCGAGCTTGGCCAGGTCTTCCTCCGTCCAGCCGCGCCGCGACAGCTCCGCGAAGAGCGCCGGGAAGGTCGAGACGTCCTCGAGGCCGACCGGGGTCGAGTCGATCCCGTCGAAGTCCGAGCCGATGCCGACGTGATCGACGCCCGCGAGATTCGCGATGTGGTCGATGTGGTCGGCCACGTCCGCGATCGTGGCCTGCGGATTCGCCGTCAGGAAGCTCGGGACGAAGGTGACCATCACCACCCCTCCGTTCTCCGGCAGCCGCCGCAGAACCTGGTCGGGAACGTTGCGCGCGTGATCGTGGACGCCGCGGGCGCTCGCGTGCGACCAGATGACCGGCGCCTCGGCCACGTCGAGCACGTCGTTCATCGTCTCGGGCGACGTGTGCGAGATGTCGACGAGCATGCCCATGCGGTTCATCTCGCGCACGACTTCGCGTCCGAACTCGCTCAGGCCGCCGTGCCTGGCGTCGTCGCAGCACGAGTCCGCCCAGTCGAGGGTGCCGTTGTGCGTGAGCGTCATGTAGCGCACGCCCATGTCGTAGAACGCGCGGAGGGCGCCCAGGGAATTCTCGATGGCGTGGCCGCCCTCCATCCCCAGCATCGAGGCGATGCGGCCCCCACCGAAGGCGGACTCGACGTCCGACGCCGTCAGCGCGAGCTCGAGCGCTTCGGGGTACTTCGCGATGATCTGGTTGGCGATGTCGATCTGCTCGAGCTGGACCTTGGCCGCGCCCTCCTCGACCGCCTCGTACGGGATGTACACGGACCAGAACTGCGCGCCGACCCGGCCGGCGCGCAGTCGGGCGAGGTCGGTGTGGAACGGCGTCGTGGCCCGCAGGTCGTGCTGAGGCGCCTCGACGTCGTGCGGGGCCGACTCGCTCTGCCGGATCGCCCAGGGGAGGTCGTTGTGACCGTCGACGAGGGGCGTCGTGGCCAGCACCCGGAGGGCCCGTTCCATGTGTGTGTCCTGAGCGGCGCCGGGCGCGGCGGCGAGGACGAGGGCGGCGACGACGGCGAACGGGACGGCTCGTTGCATGGTCGGTCGGGGTCGTGGGTTCGCGAGGCACGGCGGGCCGGCCGGAGCCTCCTCCACCCGACCCGAGCAGGAACGATCGCGAATCCACCGGAGGTGGGCCACTCCCCGCCGCCGGCGCCCCGGGGGCCGGCGCTCCCGGGCCCCGACCGGCCTACCGGCCGCCCATGATCCGCTCGATCTCGTCCACCGAGCTCGGCGCGCCGGCCGAGAGGTTCTCGTGGCCGTCCTCGGTCACGAGGATCACGTCCTCGATCATGATCGCGATGTCGAGCTCGGGCGCGTAGATCTTCGGCTCCACGGTGAAGACCATGCCCGGCTCCAGCGGCGTCGCGTAGTCCCTCCCGTCGGTCGCCTCGAGACCCACGTGGTGCCCGATGTCCCGCACGCCGAGGCCCGCCACGGCGGTGTACTGCGTCAGGCCCCGACCCTGGGTCAGGTAGTGCGTGGGCGAAGGCATGAGCCCCCACACCCGGTCCGCGCCCATCCGGTCCACGTCCTCGTTCGGCTCCAGGCCGTGCGCCTGGTAGACCCGGGCCGCGGCGCGGATCGCGTCGAGGATGGTCGCGCCCGGTCGCACCTCGGCGATCGCGGCGCGCTGCGCCTCGAGCACGATCTCGTAGAGGCGACGCTGCTCCGGGGTGAAGCGGCCCGAGACCGGGAAGGTGCGGCAGATGTCCGAGCCGTACATGGCCCACTCGGCGGCGCCGTAGTCGATGAACACGAGGTCGCCGTCCTCCATGACGCGATCGACCGAGTTGTAGTTCTCGGACCGGATCGTGAAGAGCGAGACGGCGTCGGGGCCGGACGCCACGATCGGGGCGAACGCGGGCCGCGGAGAGCCTCCACGCTTCCATGCCCACTCCATGATCCCCGCCACCTCCAGGTCGTTCATTCCCGGCCGGATGCGCCGCATCGCCTCCAGCAGGCCCTCCGCGCTGACTTCCGCGGCACGGCGCAGCGCGTCGATCTCCCACCGGTCCTTCACCACGCGCATCCGCTCGATGGCCGGCGTCGCGTCCTCGAAGCTCCGACCCAGCGCCTCGGCCAGCGAAGCCTCGAGCTGCTGGCGGAGCGTGCGCGGGGCCTGGAGGCCGGGAGGGGCGTACAGCGAGCCCGGCTCGCGCGCGAACCAGACCACCTCGGCGTCCGCCGTCCGCTCGCGCACCCGCGTCAGGAAGTCGTCGAGCGGCGCTGTCTCGTCGACGCCCGTCACCCGCTCGGCGGCGGCGCCCGGCTCCAGCCGGCGGATGAGTCGGTTCCATGCGGCGTTCACGAGGCGGGGATCCTGGTGCGAGTACTGTGCGCCGGCGAACTCCCGGTGCGCGGGCAGGAAGAGCAGGTCGCGAACGCCGCCGGCGCCGTCCGGCTCCAGGTAGAGGATCGCGTACGGGGACTCCACGCCGGTGAGGTAGAAGAAGTTCGGCTCCTGCTTCTTCTCGCCCCCGTGCCGGATCATGTACTCCGAGGGGACGATCACCGGCCCGCCGAGCCGGGCGGCCAGCCGAGCCCGCCGCGCCTCGTAGACGTCCGGGGGGAAGGCCACGTCCGACTGGGCGGCCCCGGAAGCGGGGTCGAGCAGGAGCAGGACGGCGGCGAGCGCCGCGAGGCCGACCCGTGGGGCGGAAGCGGAGGCGAGCAGGCGGCTCACGGCGGGGCACCTCGATGCGAAGGGAACGCCAACGTCAGGGGAGCCGAATCTGACCGTCGTCCGCACGCGGGGCCACCGCCCGGAGGGTGCCGGGGCCGGCCGCGGGCGCAACAGTCGGAGCGAGCGGGATGGCGCCCGCCGGCCTCCGGGCGCATGATGAGCCGTGGGCCCCGCTCGCGTGTGCAACCTCGGACACGCTCGGCGTCATACGGATCGAGAGCCGCACCCGGGGGAACCCGGGGCGCGCGCGACCGGGTAGTCCCAGGCGAAGGAGGCCGGAATGCACAGCAAGGCGACGAAGGCGGCACTGCACCGTCGGGCCCTCTACACCGGGCTCGGCCTCTCGGCGACGGCGCACCTCGCGGTCCTGACCGTGGTCACGGTCCCCGGCTTGGGGCCCACCGACGACGGGGGTCGGGACGCCCGCACCGTGTACGTCGACGACTTCGAGGCGATCGAGGTCGTCGCCGTCGCCGAGCAGGCTCCGGCGGTGCCCGCTTCGATCCGGCCCTCGGAGACCGACGCGGCGTCCGGCGCCCAGCCGACCCCTTCCGTGGAGGCGACCAGCCGGCCGTCGCTCGAGGAGCGGCTCGCCGACCTGGCGCCGGCCTCGGTCTCGGTCGCCGCGCCGGAGACCGGGCGACCCGTCGTGACCTTCCGGGACCTCGAGCCGGTGTCCGAGACGCAGGTGCTCATGGCGCTCGCCGCCTTCGGCGGGGGCCTCCAGGACGGCGAGGAAGAGGAGGGCGGTGGCTGGAGCGCCTTCCTCGGAGGGATCGCTGCGGCGATCAGCGGCGGGGGACACTGCCCCACGCCCGGCGGCCCCCTGATCCTCCGCTGACCGCGGGACCCGGGCGGCCGGGTCCCCCCACGCGGTCGACGTCACCCCGACCGCGCGCCCGCCGCGCGCCTTGCGGCCGATTCGCCGCTAGCGGGTGGGCCGTTCGAGACCGAGCGCGCGGATCTTCCGATGCAGCGTGCGCGGCGAGATGCCGAGCACGTCCGCGGCCTCACCCTGGTGCCAACCCGTCGACGCGAGGGCACGCTCGATCGCGAGCCCCTCCAGCTCGTCCAGGTCGCGCGTGGGCAGGCCGCCCGGCCCGTC
>CALJLC010000542.1 GCA_937982605.1 uncultured Gemmatimonadales bacterium
CTGGGTGCGGGTCACGAACCTCGCCAACGGTCGGTCGCTCGTGCTCCGCGTGAACGACCGCGGGCCGTTTTCGGATCCGGACCGACGGATCATCGACGTGTCGCGTGCGGCCGCCGAGCAACTCGGGATGGTGGGCTCAGGCACCGCGAGCGTGCGGGTACAGGCGGTGGAGCCCTGGCAGTACCGGACGCGCTGAGCGGGCGCAGCGCGGTCGCGGCTCACTTCCCGGGCGTCGGCTCGATCCGGATCCCGTACGTCTCGAGATATCCGACGAAGCGGTCGCCGAGTCGATCGGAGATCCACGCCGTCCGCGCGTCGAAGTCGACGACGTTGGCGCCCCGTGTCCGGAGCGTCGCGGCCACCGACGGCTCCGCGACGCGGCCGAGCGCGTACGCCACGACACCCTCGAGCCGGCCGGGCAGCTCGACCGCTTCGTCGATCGGCACGAGCCGGGGAGGTCGCGACTCGAGCGAGCAGAAGCCCTCGAAGACCTCCTCGAGCCGGCGGCGGCGCTCCGAAGGGTCCGTGTCCCGCCAGATCTGGTCGACGACCTGCCGGGCGGGAACGCCCGAGTAGAGCGCGCCGGGTTGATCGAGCACCCCGCGCACGAGCGAGTGGGCCCCGATGACCGAACGGTCCGGGATGCGCGTGTTCGGAAGGATCATGACGCGCCACGGGATCCACACCTCGCTCCCGATCTCGACCGGGCCGCGTGCGTACGGGGCGCCTTCGAGGTAGTTCGGCCAGGAGCCGTGACAGAAGATCAGGCACTGGCCACCGAGCCCGGTCTCTTCTCCGATCGTGATGCCCTCGGACGGCTCGATCACCGAGAACGACATGAGGCGGGAATGCGCGCCCATCGTGAGGCGCGCCCGGGGGCCCGGGCGGCAGTTCACGAGCACCATCGAATCGATCCGCGCCTTGGCGCCGAGGGCGACCGTCCGCGGGCCCTTGATCATCGTGAGGGCCCCGATCCGCGCACCGCGGGCCATCCTCAGGTCCCGGACGGCCACCAGGCTGAGCCAGGAGACCCGGGCCCCGCGCTCGATACGGGCGCCGGCGAGGTTGCGGAGCGGACGCTGGACGAACGACGGCAGGAGAGCGAGGACGAGATACCAGAGGGTCGTCATGCACGCGGGCAGTCGGGGAGTGGACCGCCGAAAGCTACGCGCCGGGGAGGAGGTCGCTACCGTGGAGATCGCGACCGCACATCACCCCGGTTCGCCTCGAAGTTAACATAATACATATTATACGAAGCACGCCCGGACCGGACCGTGACCAAAGGATACCGTACAGGATCGGCGCTGTGGCGCCCCCGAAACCGGAGGCACCGAGGGCGTGCCAACGCAGGCCCGCCGCGCCCCTCTTCAGACGCGCGACCGCAGCTCCTGGATGCGCATCTCGTAGAAGCCGCGCTCGGGCGCGCTGACCTCGACCTCGTCGAGGAGGCGCTCGTACAGCTCGATGGCACCGGCTCCGTCGCCGCGCCCTTCGCGGATCCGCGCGGCGGCCGCCAGCGCGTCGCGCACCTGGAACTGGAGATCCGAGCGACGCGCGATGTTCAGGTACGTCTCCTCGGCCTCCTCGAGCCGCTCTTCCTGCTCGTACGCCTTGGCGAGGAGCGACGCCCCCTGGAACTCGATCGGGCGGCCGGGGCTCGAGCCGAGCGGCCCGAGCACGGCGAGCGCCTGCTGCGGGTCGTCGGTGCGCAGATAGAGCTCGCCGAGCATGAGGCGGGCCTCGCCCTCGTACGCCGTACCGCCGAAGCGGTCGAGGAAGGTGGCGAGGTCGATCTTGGCGCCCTCGACGTCCTGCAGCGCGATCGACTGATGGATCGTCTCGAGCTGCTCGGCGGCCTGGTTGACGAGCTGGGCCCGGTAGCTCCGGTAGTACAGCGCGCCGGCGATCAGGATCGAGACGACGACCGCGGCGACCGTGATGACCTGCTGGTTGTTCCGGGCCCAGTTGCTGAAGTCGAGAACGTTGGCGACGAACGCGTCGTCCGCGTCGCCCTTGTTGGACTCTCTGGAGGCCCGGCGGGCTCCGGGGTGGCGCTGCGACATGCTGGCGGTCCTGCCGAGGTTGTGCGTGCGGGGCTCTTCCGCGTCGTGAAGAGCGTGAAAAGCTAGATCCTCACTGTCCGGCGTGGTACCCCGCCAGCGCCCGAAGCTCCGCCGGCTTGCGGATCGTGAAGCGGTTGTCCGACGTCACGCCGAGCACGCCGTCGTACAGCCAGTCGTTGAGGAGCGTCGTCACCGTCGCCCGATGGGCTCCGGCCAGGTCGGCCAGGACCTGGTGCGTGAGGCGCTCGGAGAGCTCCAGCCCACGGCCCTCGGGCTCGCCGCAGCGCACGCCGAGGTCGATGAGGACGTCGGCCAGGCGCTGCGCCGCGGTGGGTCCGTGCGACCCGCCCTGGGCGTGCCTGAGCCGGTACAGCTCCCGCTCCTGGCCCTCGAGGTAGGCGTCGAGGCTCGTGCGGGCCGTCTTGAGGCCCTGCAGGAACGGCCCGCGCGGAAGCGGCAGCACCTCGCACGTCGAGCCCGCGATCGCCCCGTAGCGGCGGTGCCCCTCGGTGAAGGCCTCGTCGCCGAACGTCTCCCACGGGAGCGCCACGGAGACGGTCCGCTCGCGCTGGCCCGGCTCCATCCCGGGCAGGACCAGGCGCATGAAGCCGCTGCGCACTAGCCAGATCTCGCGCGCCGGGTCGCCCGGCGAATAGAGCGAGCGCCCCTTCACGAGGCGTAACGGCTCGGCCTTCTTGACCAGCCGGAAGAGCTTCCGGTCCCGCGGCGGGTTCAGGTGGAACGGCACGCGAGCCCCCTACCCCGTCGGACGCTCCGCGCCGCGCAGCGCGGGTCGGAGCGCCAGGAAGGTCCCGACGAGCGCGACCGGGATGCTCGCGAGCGTGGCGGGCGCCGGCCCGACGACGTCGGCCAGGGCGCCGGTGAGGAGCACGCCCGCCGATCCGGTCGCCCAGGCGAGCCCCATCACGATCCCGGAGCTCACGCCGGTGCCCGACGGCACCATCTCCTGGGCCATGACGACGACCGGCGGCAGCGTCGCCATTCCCAGGAAGCCCGCCGCCGCCACCGCGGCGATCCCGGCCCATCCGGCCGGCCCAATCCAGACCGCCAGGAGGGGGGCCGGCACGGCCCAGAAGCAGAGGTGCGCGAGCAGGAGCCGCCGGTTCATCCGGTCGGCCAGGAGCCCGCCGGTCACGGTGCCGAAGGCCTGCGCCCCGAGGTAGACCGTGAGCAGGACGGCTCCCCGGGCTTCGGTCCCGCCCACGTCGGCCACGATGATCGGCTCCATCGTCAGGAAGACCCGCTGGACGAACGCCATGATGGCGCTCACGCCGAAGATGAGGCCGAGCGGCCCCCGGATGTGCCGGAGGACCTCGGACGGTGGCGGTGGCGGCGGCCGGCTGGTGTCGCGGACTTCGGCACGGCCGCTCGGCAGCGCGAGGTAGACGAGCGGCGCCGCCACCAGGACCGGGATCATCGCGATCCATAGCCCGTCGAGGCCCCGCCACTGGACGAGTCCGACCGCGACGACGGGGCCGAGCGCGAAGCCGACCGAGCCGAAGAAGGCGAAGACCGAATAGCGCGCGCCCACGCCCCCGCCCTCGCTCACCCGCACCGAGTACGACGCCCCGGGCGGATGGAACGCCGCGCTGCCGATCCCCCGATCACGAGGAGAACGACCAGGGTGAGGAAGCCGGGCGCCCACCCCATGATCGAGACGAAGACCCCGGAGACGACCGGGCCGACGACCGCGAAGATCCGGCGGCCGTAGCGGTCCGAGAGGTAGCCGAAGAGCGGCTGCGGCAGCGCCGACGCCACCGAGAACGCGACGGCCAGCGTGGCGGCGAGGGTGATCGACAGGCCGAGCTCGCCCATGATGCGAGGGAGGAGCGGCGGCACGAACGACGCGTACATGTCGTTGAGCGTGTGCGCGCCCGCCACCACGAGCGCCACCCGCACCGGGTCGCTCATCGGCCCACGCCCGCCGGCCTCGCGGGGCGAAGGGATCGTGGCGACGGCCTGGTGCACGGCGCGGCCTCTCGAGTCGGAGCGAACCGGGTGCCGATCGACGCTCGGCGGAGCGCGCGCCCGGACCGAAAGGATAACCGGCCCGGCTCCACTGGCGCAGGGCCGGGTACCCGGCCAACGTAGGCTGTCTCGGCCCGGACCCCTGCCGAGCCCCCGTGAACCGCTTTCCCCGTCGCTGCAGATGCCGCTCCCGAACCGCGCCCTCGCCCGCCCCGCCGCCCTCGGACTCGCCGCGACGATCGCGCTCGCCGCCTGCGCCGCCCCGACCCCCGAAGCGGAGGCGCCCGCCGACGAGATCGTCACGACCGTCTACGCGCCGCAGAACCGTCCGGACGTCGCCGGGACGGTGGGCGCGGTCTCGGCGGGCCACCCGCTCGCGGCGCAGGCCGGCCTCTCGGTCCTGAAGGACGGCGGGACCGCCACCGACGCGATCATCGCCATGGCCGGCGTGCTCGCCGTGACGCGCCCGCACATGAACGGGGTCGGGGGCGACGCCTTCGCGATCTTCTACGACGGCGCCACGGGCGAGGTGAGCGCGCTCAACGCGAGCGGCGGCTCCGGGGCGAGAGCTCCGCCGGAGTTGTTTGATGAGGAAAGCAACAACGAGATGAACCAGACCGCGACGGTATCGGGGAGC
>CALJLC010000543.1 GCA_937982605.1 uncultured Gemmatimonadales bacterium
CGGAGGCGCTCTCCCGGAGGGAGAGTTGTTCACGCTCTTCGAAGAGGCGGGCTTCGCGAGGGTGAAGTCGGTCGTCGTACCGCACTTCGCCTTCAAGCACACCCCGACCCGAAACGCGGCCGAGGCGTACGGCGTGAAGGCCGTCCTGTTCACGGCGGAGAAGCCGACCGACGCGTAGCGCCGGGGTGGCGTGCCCGGCCGCCGGTCGCCGACCTTCCCGGCATGAGGATCCTCGTGCTGGGCGCGTCCGGTCGGTGCGGCAGCCATTTCGTGCGTCTCGCCGCGCGGCGCGGGCACGACGTGACGGCGATCGTCCGACCCGGTTTCCGCGGGAAGCCGCCCGGATCCGTGACGGTGGTGCGCGGTGAGGTGACCGACCCCGGATTTCTCGCCGCCGTCTCGAGCGGTCATGCGACCGTCGTGTCCTGCCTCGGGCTGCGCCGCGCGACGCTGCTTCCCTGGTCCCGATTGCTGTCGCCCCCGACGCTGGTGCAGGACGTCATGGGGGGGCTCGTCCGATACGCCGCGGCCGACGCCCGGGTGATCTGGATCAGCGCGGGGGGCGTGGGCGACAGCCGGGAGCGCACCTCGTTTCCGGTGCGGGCGCTCATCCGGGCCGGTCACGTCGGCACCGCGTACGACGACCTCGAGATCGCCGAACGGAGGGTCCGAGACGCCGGCCGGCCGTGGCTCGCCGTGCGGCCCGTGACGCTGGCCGGTGGGCCGCGCACGGGACGGGCGGGCCCGGTGGAGCGCTACGGGCTCGCGTCCGTGGTGCGCCGGTCCGACGTCGCGTCGTGGATGCTGGACGTGGCCGACGGGACCGTTGCGTGCACGGAGCCCGCCGTCCTGCTCGGGACGGTCCGCCGTGGGGGCGTGTCACCGGCCGAGTAGTCGGAGAGCACTCCCACCCGAGCCCGTTCCAACCGTTCGACCTCTCCCGACGTCGAAGTATGCGATGTATACTCCGCGGAGTATACGAAGTATTCTTCGGGGCGGAGACCATGGCGAAGATCGGTGAGTTCGAGCTGCTCGTGCTCCTGGCGATCCTGCGGCAGCGCGACGAGCCGTACGCGAACCGCGTGCGGGAGGATCTGGAGGAGAACGCGGAGCGCGCGGTGACGCGCGGCGCGCTCTACCGGACGCTCGATCGTCTGGCGTCCAAGGGGCTCGTGGAGTGGGAGCTGGAACCGAGCGAGACGCCCGAGCGGGGCGGACATCCGATGCGCCGGCTGTACGTGACCGAGGAGGGCCGCGAAGCCGCCCGTGCTTCGCGGGACGTCCTCCTTCGCTTCTTCGACGGGCTGGGCCCCGTGGAGACCGCGTGACGACCGAGCGGCCGCCGGAGTGGCCGACGCGTCTGCTGGCCCGCGCCCTGGGCCGCACCGGCGCCGCCGCGTCCGTGCTCGGCGACCTGGAAGAGGACTTCGTGCTGCGGCTGCGGCGCGACGGCCGGGCGGCCGCGCACCGCTGGTACTGGAAGGAGGCCCTCACGCTCTGCGTGGAGGCCGGGTTCGGCCGGCTCGTGGGTCGGCCCATCGTGCGAGACGAAACGACGGAGGAGGCGGGGATGAGGGAGGCATGGAGCTCGAGCGGGTTCGTGAGTGACTTCGGCTACGCGCTCAAGGCGCTGCGCCGCGATCCGGGGTTCTTCGTCGTGTCGACGCTGATCGTCGGGCTCGGGATCGGGGCCAGCACGGCGGTCTTCAGCGTCATGAGTCCGCTCATGATCCAGCCGCTCCCCTTCGAGGAGCCCGAGCGGCTCGTCCTCGTCGAGAACGGGGACGGGACCGGCGGGCTCTCCGGGGTCACCTCGCGCACGTCGAACGTCCGTGACTTCCGGACCGATGTGCGGGCGTTCGAGGCGCTGGGGGGCTTCAACGCCTTCTTCGACCAGTCGAGCTACAACCTCTCGGGCGCGGGCGAGCCGGAGCGCCTCCAGGGCGTCGAGGTGACGTCCAACCTCCTGGACATCCTCGGAATCGAGATGGCCGCGGGACGCAACTTCACCGAGGCGGAGGGGGTGCAGGACGCGGAGAACACCATGATCCTCACCCACGGATTCTGGGTCCGCCGCTTCGGCGCCGACCCGGAGGTGGTGGGACGGTCGCTCGCGCTCAACGACGAGCCCTTCACCGTCGTCGGGGTGCTGCCTCCCGACTTCGACTTCGTGTCGGTCTTCACGCCGACCGCGTCGGCGGACTTCCTGCTCCCCTGGCCGATCTCCGACTACACGGACAGCTGGGGCAACACCACGACGATGGTCGCCAGGCTCGCCCCGGGCGTCTCGATCGAGGCGGCGCAGGACGAGCTCGACAGCGTCGTGGCGGCGCTCGAGCAGGCGGACCCCGAACGGTGGGGGCTCGGGGGGCGCATCAGCGGCCTCCAGGAGCGGATCGCCAGACCGTTCCGCTCGGGCATGCTGCTCCTGGCGGCCGCCGCCGGGCTCGTGATGCTCATCGTCTGCGTGAACCTGTCGAACATGCTGCTCGCCCGTGGCCCGCGCCGGCGCCGCGAGATCGCCGTGCGCCGCACCCTCGGCGCCACCCGGGGCCGGCTGATCCGCCAGCTCCTTCTGGAGAGCGTGGTGATGTCGATGGCCGGCGCCCTGGTCGGGCTCGCGCTCGCCACGTGGGCGACGCGCTTCGTGGCCGGCAGCACCGGGCTCGAGATCCCGATGCTGAGCGCGATCACGATCGACGGGCGCGCGCTCGGCTTCACCGTGTGCGTCGCGCTGCTGGCCGGGCTCGCCGTGGGCGTGGTACCCGCGCTCCAGGTCTCGGAGGGCGGCGAGTCCGAAGCGCTCGGCGGGAGCACACGGGGCGGCGGCGGCACCCGGGGCGCGCGAAAGCTGCGGGAGCTCCTGGTCATCTCCGAGGTGGCCATGGCGTGTGTGCTCCTCGTCTTCGGCGGGCTGGTCGTCCGCTCGTTCCAGGCCGTGATGGACGTCGACCTGGGCTTCGAGGCCGAGCACGCGATCGGGTGGCAGCTCGCCTCGTCGCGCGTCTTCGACACGCTGCCCGAGATCAACGCCTTCTTCGACGAGATCGTCGCGAACGTCGAGGCGGTGCCGGGCGTCGAGGCGGTCGGTCTCGTGGATGCGCTCCCGCTCGGCACGAACCGGACGTGGGGCACCCGCGTGGTGGACAAGGTCTATCCTGAGAACGGGCCGGGCGACTTCTTCTTCCCGCACGTCATCGACGATCGCTACCTGCAGGCGATGCGCGTGCCGCTCGTCGAGGGTCGCTACTTCACCGCCTTCGACGACGAGGGCGCGCCCCCCGTGGTCGTCGTGAACCAGGAGGCGGCCCGGATGCTCTTCGACGGCGACGCCCTCGGGCGCCGGATCCGGATGTGGTTCGGCGAGCCGGAAGTGGTCGGCGTCGTCGGCGACGTGAAGCACCGCGCTCTCGAGCTCGGCTCCGATCCGGAGGTCTACTTCCCGATGCGCCAGCTGTGGGCGTTCCAGACCGTGGAGATGGTCGTCCGGACGCAGCTGCCGCCCGAGAGCGTCGTGGCGGCGGTCGGCGCCGCCGTGCGGCAGTCCGAGGCGCAGATGCCGACGGAGGACTGGCGCACGCTCGACTCGGTCGTGGAGACGTCGGTCTCGCCGCGCCGCTTCACGCTCCAGATCCTCGTCGCCTTCGCGCTCAGCGCGCTCCTGCTGGCCAGCCTCGGCATCTACGGCGTGCTGTCGTACTCGGTGTCGGAGCGGATTCCGGAGATCGGGATCCGGATGGCGCTCGGCGAGTCGGCGGCGGGGGTGCGCCGGAGCATCGTCGCTCAGACGCTGGTGCTGGCGGGGATCGGCGTCTTCGTGGGCGCGCTCGTCGCGGCGGTGGGCACGCGGCTCGTCTCCTCGCTGCTGTTCGGCGTGGAGCCGACCGACCCGGCGACCTTCCTGGGGACCGTCGCCGTACTGCTCGCGGTATCGCTCGTCTCGGGGCTGATCCCGGCGATCCGGGCGTCGCGGGTCGACTCGGCCGGGGCGCTGAGGTCGGTGGCCTGAGAGCGAGCGCGTGCGGTGCGACGGGGCCCTCTAGTCGATCGCCAGCTCTTCGTCGATCAGACGGACGGTGGCTTCGAGGTGTTCCTCGAAGGCCTGCCACTCACGGAGCGTCGAGGCGACCAGGTCGTATTGCATGGCCAGGATCGCCTGGCCGCGCACGGTCCGGAGGGGTGACCAGTCCGCCGCTTCGAGCGGTTCGGCGGGCCCTCCCGCGCGGCCATCGTACCGCGCCATTTCGCTCCATACGAAGGGCAGCTCCTCGAGGACCCACGGATCGAAGACCCGCTGCGCCGGGCCGGTGATGTTCACGGTCTCCGAGGTGGCGAGGAATCGAAGCGCGTCCCGCAGTCCGGAAAGCGTCGTTCGCAGTTCGACCGTGCGCACGGCGGGCATCAGGCCGGCGGACTCCAGATCGGTCAGAGCCCCCAGCTCCGGCTCGAAAGTCCGCGGATCGAGGAGCCCCTGGGCGACCGCCTCGTAGACTGCCCGGTCGTCACCGGACGCGTCGTTCGCGGCGAACGACGCGAGCCAGTCCAGACTCTCGAGGCGGGTCTCCAGCACCGCGACGTGCCGGTCGAGCTCCGAAGCCACCTGGACCAGCTCCGCTCGAACGGTCTCGAGGTGCTCGTCCAGCTCCCGGCGTGTGCTCCGCTCCGCGACCATGCCGTCCGCCCACAGGGCGATGAGCACGCCGGAAACGATCACGGCGAGCTCGGTACACACCCGGCGTGCCCGCTGGCCGACGCTCCGCGCGCCTTCCTCGCCCGTCGTCACCGGTGGGTCGTCCTCTAGCGCCCGGCCCCGCCCCGCACCGCACAGAACCCCCCGTCTCCGGTCCAGCCCGCCTCGCGCAGCGTCCGCTCGAAGAGCTCGAACATCCGCCGGTACTCGTCC
>CALJLC010000544.1 GCA_937982605.1 uncultured Gemmatimonadales bacterium
ACGTCACCGCGCTCGCGGCCAGGAGGTAGGCGACCCGGGCCTCCTCGCGACCGCGGGGCCAGCCGAGCTCGAGCGAGTCCATCGGAGGCGCGCGGCCCGCGGCCAGGAGCACCCGCAGCCGCCACGCCTCGAACGTGTCGAAGCCGCCCGAGGCCCACTGCGCGTATCCCTCGTTGAACCAGCGGGGGATCCGCAGGTCACCCAGGTAGCCGCCCAGGCCGAGGTGCGCCCATTCGTGGCGCAGCGTCCGGAGCCCCTCCCCCTCCACGATCAGCACCCCCTCGCCGGTGGGCAGCACCATGAGGTTGAGCGACGGGATCGCGACGCCGGCGCGCCACTCGGGCACCACGCCGCCGGTGAGCTCGTCGAACGCCGCCGGGGAGTGCGTCAGGACGGCCTGGACGCCGGCCGGGATCGAGTCGGGGAGTCCGGGGAGCCGGGGCTGGGCGTCGAGCACGTCCCGGACGCGCTCGGCGAGCGCGGCGCTCCGGGGGGCGAACCAGAGGCGCGCTCGTAGTCCCTCGATACAGCGGCACGCCTCCCCGTCGAGCTCGGAGGGGACGACCTGAGCCCCGACCGGTGCCGAGCATATCGCCCCCAGCACGAGCAGCACCGCGAGGATCGTCTTCGGCACCGCCACGGCTATTCGCCGGCGACCATCTCCAGGTTCGCCTTCACCGCCTCGTTGTACGGATTGAGCTCCTGCGCCCGGCGCCAGAGGAGGAGCGCGACGTCCCGGTCGTTGGCCTGATACGCCATCGTCCCGAGCCGGAGGTAGACGTCGTCGCCGAGCCGCGGCGCGAGCTTCACGGCCTTCTCGTACTGAGCGCGCGCGCCGTCGTGATCGCCGTGCGCGTACGCCTGGTCGCCGAGGTTCTTGTGCGCCTGCGGCAGCGGCGGGCTCGCCTGCGTCGCCCGCTTGTACAGCGCGGCGGCCGCCTCGTACTCTCCGCGCCGCTCCAGGACCTGTCCCGTGTTGACGAGGATCGGGCCGGAATCCGGATAGTGGCCGAGTCCCTCCCGTCCGACGGCCACCGCGTACTCCAGATCTCCGCCCACGGCCGACGCGAGCACCGTGTAGGCGTAGTACTGCGGGTTGGGCTTCTTCACTTCCGGCGAGGTGCGGTAGAGCCGCAGCGCGTCGAGCGCGCTGGGCACGTCGCCGCGCTTCACGTGGATGATCGCGCGCGCCAGGTGGACGTCCGGGTCGGTCGGTCGGGCCACGAGGGCTTCGTCGAGCGCGCCGAGCGCGTCGTCGTAGCGGCCCATGAGCTCGAGGATCAGCGCGGTGTTCCGCTGGACGGAGTAGTTGTTGCCGACGCCCGGGGGCATCGAGCCGAAGTGGTTGAGCGCCTCCTCGAGTCGGCCCCGCCGGAAGGCGATGAGGCCCATCATGAAGTTGGCCCGGGCCTGGGTCGGCTCGATGGCCAGCGCCTGCTCGAACTCGCGGTTCGCGTCCTCCATCATCCCCGAGCGGTAGAAGGCGACCCCGACGTTGAGGTGCTGCTGGAGCGCCTCGTCCCCGCCGGTCTCCTCGGTGGTGCTGCGCTCGCCGGAGCGCGACACGAAGCCCGCCTGGATCAGCCCGTACAGCGCCTTGCCGGTGTCGAACTCGACGAGGCCCGCCTCGTCCATGATCTCCGACACGGTCCGCTGGCCGTCGATGAACGGCAGCACCTTCTTCTGGTGCGCCGTGATGTCGACTTCCTCGTCCGACTCGTCCGGGTTCTTGTCGAGCTGGAAGACGATGTCGAACGACGGGATCTTCTTCTCGATCTGGCTCCATTCGTCGACCCGGCGCGCCCCCTCCATGAGGAGCGCCTCCGGCGGGATGCTCACCAGGTAGAGACCCTCTTCGTCCGGCATCTGGTCGGTGTCGAAGTGGAACGACCCCTGGTTCCACGCGAAGAGGTGGTAGACCGCCTCCTCGATCTGCATCTGCACGTACTTGTGCAGGTCCTGTTCGCTGAGCGCCCCGTTGTCGACGAGGATCTCCCCCAGCCGGCGGCCGCGGTTGGTGGCCTGAGCCTCGGTGGCCGCCGAGAGGTCCTTCCGGGTGATCACGTGGTTGCGCACCAGCAGCTCGCCCAGCCGATCCTTGCGGTTCAGGACCGAGGCGTAGATCACGCGGCCTTTCTCGAAGTAGATGTAGCCGAAGTTCGAGCGGTCCGTGATGCTCAGGCAGCCGGTCTTCATGCCCATGCCGAGGAGCTGGCAGATGTCGGCCAGGCTGACGTCCTGCAGTGCGCCTTCGATCGCCATCTACCGGAGGCCCCCCACCCGCCGCGTGTGCATCACTCGAGCTCCTCGATGAGAAGTTCCTCGTAGCGGGGCCAGTGGATGACCGCATTCTCCGGTCCCGGGAACCACGCCCCGCCCTTCTTCGTCGCGGCCTCGATGGCGACGGGCTGCGGCTTGCTGGGAGCCTCGCCCTTCTTGCGGCTGCCGCTGTCGATGCCCGGAACGAACGGCTTGGCCTCCTCCGGCTCGGCGGGCGCGTCGACGAGCTCCAGGGGGATCGCGGTCCCGCTGGTGAGCTCGAGCACGAGGCCGCCCTCGAAGCGCGAGCGCAGACGGTCGTCGATCCCCTTGATCGAGGACGGTGCCCGGTCGGCGACGAACATCATCCGCGCGCCGCGGCGTCGGAGGGCCTCGAAGAGGTGGAAGAACTCGTCCTGCGCGCGCTCGGTCTCCACGAGGTCCTGGATGCCGTAGATGAGCAGCAGATCCACCGTCCACCACCGCTCCCGCCAGGCACCCGCGACGCCCTCGCCGAGCGCCCGGATGAAGTCGGCCGCGAAGTCCGCGACCGAGCTCACGGCCATCCGGAGATCGGGGTACGACTCCAGGTACGAGCGGCCGACGGCGCCGAGGAGCGTCTTGCCGACACCCTCCTCGCCGCACCAGACGAAGAGCGGGTTGTACTCCGGCTTCTCCGTGCCGACCATCTGGGCCGCGGCCTTGATCGTGATCTCCTCGAAGCCCTTGAGGTCGTGCAGCTGCGGACCGTCGCCGAGCGTCGGGAACGGGCGCTGCCGCTCCCGGACCGACGTCAGCAGCGCCTCGGCCTCCTCGAGGCGATCGGGGTCCTCCAGAACGCCCTGGGCGGCCTCCGGCCAGGGATTCCCCAGGCGGTTCAGCTCGTTGTCGATCTCGTGGAGTCGGTGCAGGTCGGCCTTGTACTTCTCGAGCGTCGCCTGCCAGCCCCTCGGCTCGGAGGTGCTGTCGAGGAGCGGGTCGACGCGCAGCGTCGAGAAGCCCTGACGGTCCGCGGTCTCGATCGCCTCGCGCACCGCCTTGCGCCACGGCTCCTCCTTCTGCTCCACCACCCCGGCCACCGTGCTGGTGAGCTCGTTGAGGAACGACCCGAACTCGTCGGAGCCGCTGGAGAGCGCCGCGGCCTTGTCCTGGAGCTCGAGCAGGCCCGCGACCTCGTCGACGCCGACCTTGCGGTCCTCGAGGTCCTGCATGGCGAAGATCTTGTTCAGGACGCCACCGAGCTCGCGGACGTTCTTGAACGGCGCCTTCGCGACCGCCTCGGCGACGCCCGGCCCCAGCGTCTGCCCGCGTTCCTCGGACTTCTTGTTGATGATGGCGACGCGCGTCTCGTACTGCGGGATGCCGAGGTCGACGATCAGGCCGCCCGAGAAGCGGGAGAGCAGCCGCGCGTCGAGCCCGTTGATGTCGGCCGGCGGGCGGTCGCTGGCCAGGACGATCTGCCCGCCCGACGCGCTCAGCTGATCGAGCGTGCGCATGAGCATCTCCTGCGCCTCGGGCTGCCCGGTCAGGAACTGCACGTCGTCGAGGAGCAGGATGTCGAGCTCCCCGTAGAGGCCCTTGTCCCCGTTCCCGGCCTTCAGCGTGCCCTCGAGCTTGTCGAGGTACTCCTCCAGCGCCATGTACTCGACCTTCAGCGCCTCGTCGACCGCCTGGGACCGATGCGCGATCGCCGTGAGGATGTGCGTCTTCCCGAGACCCGGAGCCGAGTAGAGGAAGAGCGGGTTGTAGCTCTTGCCCGGGCTCTCCGCCGCGCGGCGCGCGGCCGCGGAGGCCAGGCGGTTGGCCGGGCCCACGACGAAGGATTCGAAGGTGAGTTTCGGATCGAGTTCGGGCATCGATGTCAGACGGCGTACGGCGGCCGAGCCTCGGCGGAACCGGCGCTCGGCGAGCCGCTAAGTATCGGCCCGCAGCCGCCGGAGCAAAAGGGCATTTGCGGGATTCCTCAACTGTTTCGGGCCCATTCGGCCGCCTCGGCCAGGTCCCCCGGAAGGGGCGCCCGGAAGCGGACGACCTCCCCCGTGGCGGGGTGTCGGAAGGCGAGCTCGGCGGCGTGCAGGAATTGCCGATGCACGAGCCGCGCCATCCGGTCGACCCAGCGGCGTGTGGGGCCTCCCAACCCGCGTTCCCATCCCACCCCGTACACGGGGTCGCCGATCACGGGGTGGCCCACGCTCGCCAGGTGCACGCGGATCTGGTGCGTCCGCCCCGTGCGCAGCGCCACGTGGAGCAGATCCGCGCGCTTCCAGCGCTCCCGGACTTCGACGCGCGTCGTGGCCGCGCGACCGCCCTCGACGACCGCCATCCGCTTGCGGTCTCGCGGATCCCGTCCGATCGGGGCTTCGATCGTGAGCGGCGACTCGCCGAGGTGCCCCCACGTGGCGGCCAGGTAGAAACGGCGCACCCTCCGACGACGAAGGGCGTCGGCCAGCGTCCGGTGCGCGGCGTCGGTCTTCGCGACCACGAGCAGCCCGGAGGTGTCCCGGTCCAGGCGGTGGACGATGCCGGGCCGGGCGCGCCCGCCCACGCCCTCGATGTCCGGTACATGCCAGAGCAGCGCGTTCACGAGCGTCCCGCGGCGGTGGCCCGGAGCCGGATGCACGACCATTCCGGCCGGCTTGTTCACGACCAGCAGGTGGTCGTCTTCGTGGACGATGTCGAGGGAGATCTCCTCGGCCACCAGATCGACGGGCTCGGGCTCGGGGATCGCCACCCGGACCACGGCGCCCGGCTCGAGTGCCTCGGACTTCCGGGCGGGGCGCCCGTCGACGAGCACGTGCCCCGAGGCGACGAGCTTCTGGACCCGGGAGCGGCTCAGGCCGAGCCGGTCGGCGAGGAAGCGATCGAGGCGATCCACCTCCTCGCCGACCGTCAGCGAGCGGACGTCGGCCGCCTCCCCCACCCGCTCACCCCGCCGACGGCCGGAGCCCGAGCCGGGCCGGCGTGCCGTCGATATCGACGTCGCGGACGTGCGCCCACGCCCCCTCGTCGATCGCCTCGACGACGTCGACACCCACCGCGAGGGTCTCCCCGCCGATGAACGCCGCGTGGCGGTCCGCAGCGTCGCGGATCGCCTCCGGTCCCCCCACGGCGAGCTCGACCCGATCGGTGATCTGCAGACCGGCGTCCCGACGCAGCCGCTGGATGCGATTCACCAGCTCGCGCGCGACCCCCTCGGCCCGCAGGTCGTCGTCGAGCTCGGCGTCGAGCGCCACGGTGTAGGCGCCCTCCCCCTTCACGACGAGGTTCCCCGCGGCTTCCTGCAGCACCTCGAGGTCGTCCCGTTCCAGCGCGTGCCGGCTGCCGTGGACGTCGATCTCGAGCGGCTCTCCGGCCTGGAACGCCGCCAGCGCCGCCTGGTCGAGCGCCCGGATCGCGTTGGCCGCGTCGTTGGTCTGCTTGCCGAAGCGCTGCCCGAGGGCGCGGTAGTTGGGCTTGCCCGTGAGCGTGACGATGCCGTCCACGGACGACAGGAAGCCGATCTCCTTCACGTTGAGCTCGTCCCGCACCACCGCGAGCATCTCCTCGGAGAGCGTGCGACCGCCGGGGATCACCGCACGGGCGCCGCGAAGCGGCTGGCGGACGCGGATCTGAACGTCCTCGCGGGCCGCGCGGCCGAGCGACACCAGCGTGCGCACCGCGTCCATGTCTCCCTCGAGGTCGCCGTCGTCGGCCAGGAGCGCCGCGCGGGCATCCGCGTCCAATGGCTCGGGGAAGCGCTCCAGATGCACGCTCGTTCCCGCGAGCGCCCGGTGCAGCCAGTCCGACGCGAAGGGCGAGCACGGCGCCAGCATGAGCACGACGGAGCGCAGCGCGTCGTGCAGCGTCCGGAACGCGGCGCGCTGGTCCTCCGGGTCGTCGGAGTTCCAGAAGCGCGCGCGGCTGCGACGCACGTACCAGTTCGACAGGTCCTCGACGACGAAGTCGCCGAGCGCGCGGTACGCGCGCGTGAGCTGGTACGCCTCGATCTCCGCGGCGACCTCGCGCACGACGCTGTCGAGCCGCGCCAGGAGCCAGCGGTCCAGCAGCGGACGGGCCTCCGGCGCCGGGTCTTCCTCGCCCGGAGCCCACGACTCGACCGAGGCGTACAGGGCGAAGAAGCGGTACGTGTTGAAGAGCGTGTCGAAGAACTTCCGCGCGGCCTCGCTCACGCCGTCCGGGTCGTAGCGCTTCGGAAGCCAGGGGTTCGACGACGTGATGAAGTACCACCGCACGGCATCCGCGCCGTGCGCT
>CALJLC010000545.1 GCA_937982605.1 uncultured Gemmatimonadales bacterium
GCGCTTCCTGTGTGGGCTCCTCGGGCTCTTCCTGCGCCGCGAGCCGTATCGCGTCTTTCTGCGTCCGGACGAGTCCGGCGGCGACGACCCCGGAAGCAGTGGCGATCCAGGCGCGGCGCGAGAGCTTGGAACGGTCTTCGCGGGACATCGACACTCCTCGAATCATGGATCCCAGTCCGGCGCACAACGTGCGCTCGGGACGACCGTCGGGCCAGAGGCCCGGGCGCTTCCACGGGTGGCGGCGCTCCCGGGCCTCCGACAGATTCGGTCGAAGCCACCGCAGACGTCCCACCGAGCCACGACGCGCCGCCATGATCCGCCGTATCTCCGCACTCCGTTGCTGTAGCACCTCCGCCCTCGCCGCGCTGGCCGTCTGCACGTCCATGGCGTGGGCGCCGGACCTCGCCGCGCAGTCCCTCGACTACCCGCCGGACTTCGACGACCCGATGCCGCTGCACCACGACGGCCGGGGGCTGGGGCCGTTCTCTCGCGCGGTGACCACGACGTCGCACGAGGCGCAGCGCTACTTCGATCAGGGCATCCAGCTCCTGTACGCCTTCGACCCCGGTGCCGCGGCCCGCTCCTTCCGCGAGGCGTGGAAGCTCGACCCCGACTGCGCCATGTGCTACTTCGGCGAGGCGTGGGCGTGGGGGCCCTACCTCAACGGTCCGATGACCGCGCCGGACGCCCCGCGCGCGCACGCGGCCATCCAGAAGGCGCTCGAGCTCTCGAAGGACCACGCCTCCCCGGTGGAGCGGGCCCTGATCGAGGCGATGGCGGTCCGCTACGAGCCGGAGCACGATCCCGAGCGCCGACGCGCCCTCGACGAGCGCTGGGCGGAGGCGATCAACGAGGTCTACCGGGAGAACCCGCACGACCTGGACGCTGGCTTCCTGGCCGGGGAGTCCCTGATGCTCCTGCAGCCGCGCCGCGGAAGGTGGGACCACACGAACCCCCAGGTGGCCGAGATCCACCGGGTCCTCGAGTCCGTGCTGGCTCGGGACATCACGCACCCCGGCGCGTGTCATCTCTACATCCACGCCACCGAGCCGACCGAGGTGCCCGGCAAGGCGGAGGCGTGCGCCGACCACCTGGGCAAGTCGATCCCGGGGGCGAGCCACATCCAGCACATGCCGTCACACACCTACAACCGAATCGGCCGTTGGGGCGATGCGGTTCGGGCCAACACCGACGCGTGGCACTCGGATCTGAAGGCGGGCCACGGTGAGGGCTTCGCCATCTACCCCTCGCACAACCTGCACATGCTGCTCTTCGCCGCGTCGAACGACGGCCAGGGCGCGGTGGCCGTGCAGGCCGGCCGCAACTACGCGGACCTCATGGACGGCGCGAACTTCTACGAAGCGCTCACGCTCGTACGCTTCGGGCGCTTCGACGACGTCATCGAGCTGCGTGATCCGCCGGAGGGCACCGTCTTCCGGGGTCTGTGGGACTTCGGCAAGGGGTACGCCTCCCTTCGGACCGGAGACGAAGGCACGGCACGGTGGTATCTGCACCGGGTCCGCACCGCGATCGAGGAAGACCCGGACGACAGCTTCCGGGGCCACACCGCCGCGCAGCTCCTGGGCGTCGTCGGCGCGATCCTCGAAGGCGAGATCCTGCGGGCCGACGGGCGGCTCGACGAGGCGATCGAGATCCTGCGCGCCGGTGGGGAGATCGAGGACGGGCTCCGCTACGACGAGCCCGAGCCGCTGCCCTTCTCCGTGTACCAGTGGCTCGGAGACGCGCTGCACGAGGCGGGGCGCTACGCGGAGGCGGCCGACGCGTTCCGGCACGAGCTCGTGAAGCACCCGCACAACGGCTGGTCGCTGTTCGGCCTGGAGCGGGCGCTGCGGGCGCAGGGCCTCGACGCGGAAGCCGACACGGTGCACGCCGAGTTCGTCGACGCCTGGGCCCGGTCCGACACGTACATCCGGGCGCCAATCTTCTAGCGGCGCCTCGGGAGTCGTCCTAGCCGGTCGAGACGATCCCGGGCTTCTTCGTCACCCTGGCCGCGGCCGACGCCATCCTCTTCGCCGTCTTCGAGAAGCCGTGGCCGAGGAGGACGAAGACCACCGTGGCCACGGAGTACTTCACCTCCTGGAGGACTCCACCGACCAGCACGCCGGAGCGAGCCTCGGGCGCCCGCAGGTCTCTCATGGCGAGGACGTCGAGCCCGAACACGCCGATGATGCCGAGCAGGATGACGGCGCACACCATGAAGACGACGCCGACCGCGCGGACGACGCGCGCGTCGTCCTGCCAGATGGCGGTGCCCGCGATGAAGAGGAGCCCCAGCGTCGGAGTCGGCAAGCACCCGGCCGCGCGGCAGAGGCGCCCGTAGCGCCACGCCAGCTCCGTCCATCGCATCGGCCACACGGTCGAGAAGAGGTCGATCGACGCGTGCAGCATGAGCGCGAGGCCGAAGAGGTACAGGCCCCGGGCCACCCAGGGGGAGAGTTCGTCGCGCATGGCGGTCGGGCGGAGGTGGACGGTGGTCCGGCAATCGGCGGACGACGTCGGGCGGGTCCTATCTAGCGGCTAACGAAACGGGGCGCGAGCCCTTCGGCCCGCGCCCCGGATCGACCTGCTCGGGAGGGGTCAGACGCTCTCGAGCGCCCGCCGCCGCGTCACGAAGACGAGGAAGAGCAGCCCCGTGGCCAGCAGCATCATCGAGCCCGGCTCGGGTACCGACGTCGCCTCGGCGCGGATCAGGAACTCCTGGCCCGTCTTGTCGTAGCTCGCGTTCGCGTAGCCGGCCTCGGCCAGCTCGACGCTCGACAGGACGTACCAGCCCGAGCCGTCGAAGTCGCCGGGCAGATCGTTGAGCGCGAGGCTGAAGAAGTAGTCGGCCCGCGCGTCCACCGCGGCGTTGTTCGTCGCGTCCGTGCCGCTCGTGGTCCGCCAGATGGCCGCGTGCAGCGCCGACCACTGGAACTGGCGGTCGGCCGCGCCGGCGTAGGTGTCGAAGAGCGAGGAGAGATAGGCCGCCCGGAGATAGACGCCCTGTTCGTCGAACCGCGTCGTCGACAGGGTGCCGACGTCACCGCCGAGGCCGTACACGTTCACGGCGCCGTCGCTGTTCGACGCGTAGTGCAGATAGTCCACGCAGTACAGCGCGAAATTGTCGGAAACGGCGCCGCCGCCGTACTCGAAGCGGCCCTGGTACGGCCCGACGTAGACCCTCGGAGACAGCCCGGTCGAAGCGACGGCCGAGGACGCGTTGAGGTAGTTCAGGTACTCCGTAGCGTTCGGCTGCGGGGCGAGCTGGGCCTCCGCCGCGATCGGAGCGAGGCCGCCGGCGAGCGTCGCCAGGGCGAGTCGGCTCCGCTGCATCGAGGGAGCTACCTTTGTCGAACGCAGGGGGGGGGGTGCCGGGACGGGACCCGGAGGATGCAACCGGCATACCAGCGGACGCGCGGACCCGGAGACGCGGACACACGACCGGGGCCACGACCACCATCGACTTGCCCCACAACGATTTACGGGATCTCGACCGGAGAGTCGGGAGCGCCTCGGAACGCGGTGATCCCGTTCCCGGACGGCCGCCGCTGTTGCACGCCCACCACACGAAATCGGGAGGTCGGCGCCACACGACGCTCCTCGGTCCCCAGCGCAAGGGTTTTCTTCGTCCGGGCCCTTCCCTTCTGGCCCGCGACGCCCTCACCGGCGGCGGAGCGGGAGCGGGGCTCCGCTCCGAGGTTCAGCGTCCGAGCCGCTCGTTGCCCTTCCACCAGCCGGCTTCGGACGCGGTCACGGGTCCGAGCCTGCCACGGACGGAGTCGAGCAGCGCCTCCGGATCGAAGACCCGGCCCGACCGGATCACGACGTGCCCGGCGCGCGTGTGGGTGATGTCGACGAGGGGATCGCCGCGCACGACGTACAGGTCGGCGTACCGACCCGGCTCGATCGTGCCCAGCCGCTCGCCCACGCCGATCGCGCGGGCGGCATTGATCGTGCCGGCACGCAGCGCCACGTGCGCAGGGATCCCGGCGAGCACCATGGCGTGGAGCTCCCGGTGCGCCCCGAAGCCGCTGAAGAACTCGCCCCAGCTCGGGTGGTCGGTGCCGAGCGTGAGCCGGTCCCCGCCGCCGGCGTCGACGAACGCCTTCACCGTCCGGCGCTTCACGTAGTAGATGCGCTCGAACTGGTCGAGCGGCGTCCGCGGAAGGCGCGCCTCCACGACGGAGCGGGCGTACGGCGTGAGGAAGGACATCTCGTCGATCCAGTCGTCGAAGACCGCCGGCTCCCGGTCCGCGAAGTAGCCGTACGCCGTCAGCGTGGCGTCGAAGTACGCGCCCCGGTCCACGAAGAGTCGTGCCTGCCGGCGGATCTTACCGGCAGTGGCCGGATCGTCGAGGCCGAGCGCCTCGAGCGAGGCGTAGGCCGACCGGGACGCCGGGAGGGCGTCGCCGCCGAGGAAATGCTCGACGCGATCGATCCCCATCAGGATCGCGTCCCGGGGGTTCACCGACCGTCCGAACCCCGAGTCGAGGTGGCCCGTCACGGTGATCCCGTGCTCGTGCGCCACGGCGATCAGGGCGGCGAGCTGCTCGGGGCGGATACCCTTGGCCTTGAAGCCCCGGACCCCCTCCAGCGCCCAGAACGTCGCCTCGCGTCGAACGGAGTCGGGCGTCATCGCCTCGGCATCCCACGCCGGGCGCGCCGAGCCCCAGTACGGGCCGGACCAGAGGATGCGTGGCCCCGGGATCTCGCCGGACGCCACCCGCTCCCGGCCCCGGCGTGCTTCGGCGGGGTCGACCTCGCCCGCCGGGAAGGTCGACGTCACGCCGTTGGCCAGGAAGAGGACCGGATTGACGGAGTACTCGTCGACGCGCCCCTCGCCGTAGAGATCCACCGCGTAGTGCGCGTGCAGGTCGAAGAGGCCCGGCATCACGAAGTGCTCGTCGGAGAGGCGGAGGACCCGACCGCCGTCCACCGTGGCGTGCCGTCCGGCAGCGGAGTCTTCCAGCCCCTCCCGCGCGGACGCCGGGAGCTCGATCGGGCCGACCGCCAGGATCGTGCCGTTGCGGACGTGGATCCCCGGGTTGGGCCGCGCCGTCGGGCCGGTTCCATCCCAGAGCCGCCCCCCGACGACCACCAGGTCGCCCGCGCGCGCGCCGGACTCCTGTGCGGCAGCCGGAACACCGGATACCAGCCAGACGCCCAGGGCGAGCCGGCCGAGGCTGGAACGGAGAGAGCTCATCGCGCTAACATTCCGGGCACGAGACAGGAGGACAAGGCGATGCCGTACTACGAATACCACTGCGCTTCCAACGGGCGGACGCTCGAGGTCCGCCACGGGATGGCCGAACGCCTGACGACGTGGGCGGAGGTCTCGCGAGCGGCCGGCCTCGACGCCGACGACACGCCGCCGGATGCGCCCGTCGAGCGACTGCTCAGCGCCCCGGTCCCGCTGACCGCGTCCGGCTCGGATGCGGACGTGCAGGGCTGCGGCGCCGGCTGCGCCTGCGCGCCTCACCACTGAGCGACCCCGAGCCCGACGCGCCGTTCGACGTCGTCGTGGCCGGCGGCGGGCCGGCCGGCTGCGCCGCCGCGACCGTGCTGGCCGCCTACATGGGCGGCCTCGCCCTCGGCGCCGCGGCGGGA